>DASZUZ010000742.1:0-12549 GCA_035547415.1 Bryobacteraceae bacterium
CGTGATCGTTCTCATGCTGCTGTTGTCACTGGCGCGCACGAACTGGACAGCCGTCAAAGCATGGTTCGGATCTCTCAGTCCGGCGCCGCGCCGCGTCTCCGGCGACTAAGCCGACTGCGGCGTTCGCGTTTCGGATCCAGCTCTGGGCCGTTTCGTTCGACAAAAGCCCCTGGACCGACATTTTCCGCGTCGACATTCTCAACAACATGGGGCTGGCGCTACTTCTGCTGGCCGTGATGGCTGTCTTCCGGACCGTGGAACGGATCCGCCTCTGTGCGGTGCTGGGCGTGGCGATCGCCGCAGCGTCCCCCGTGATTTCAGGCATGGACTGGTCGGCTACGCCCGAAATCGTTCGCAACTATATCGTTCCCGATCATCAATTTTTCAGCTTCTTTCCCTGGGCGGCTTTTGTGGCTTTCGGCATGAGCGCGGGCAGTATTCTGCGACGCCTCAAGCCGGAAGATGTCGCGCCAACGATGCAATGGTTCGGATGGGGCGGCGTCGCACTGGCGTTCGCGGCCTACACGATCTCGAGTATGTCGGTCACGATTTATTCGAACTCGGACTTCTGGCTGAACAGCCCCGCGCTGATCTTCATCAAGCTCGGAGCGGTTCTCATGCTGATTGCCTTCTCGTATGTCTGGAACCTGCAGATGACCGCGCAGCAATGGAGCTGGGTGCGGCAGTTCGGAATGACCAGTCTGCTGGTGTACTGGGTCCACATTGAACTGGTATACGGCCGCTGGCTCGGCGTTCTCAAAAACAGTCTGACCGTGGGACAGACCTGCGCCGCGGCTGTCTCCGTGATCGTTCTCATGCTGCTGTTGTCACTGGCGCGCACGAACTGGACAGCCGTCAAAGCATGGTTCGGATCTCTCAGTCCGGCGCCGCGCCGCGTCTCCGGCGACTAAGCCGACTGCGGCGTTCGCGTGTGCCCGGCGCCATGCGCGCCGTTTCGCATGCGACAATTTCGACAACGATGCTCCACTCCCATTACCTGCTTCCGCTGGTTTGTGGCGCGACCCTTCTTCTCATGGCCCAGGCTCCACCCCGGCTTCATTACCCGCCCGCTCCCAAAGTGGATCAGGTCGACGATTACCACGGCGTGAGAATCGCCGATCCGTACCGGTCTCTTGAAAACGCGGACGCCCCATCCACGCGGAACTGGGTGGAGCAGGAAAACGAGTTGACGTTCTCGTGGCTGGCCAAAGTTCCGGAAAGAGAAGCCATCCGCCAGCAGCTCACAAAAATCTGGAACTACGAGAAGTTCAGCAATCTATATAAGGCTGGAAGCCATTATTTCTACTTCCACAATTCGGGATTGCAGAATCAATCCGTGCTTTTCGCCATGGACGCGCTGAACGGCGCCCCGCGTGAACTGATCGATCCGAATACGTACCGGAAGGACGGTACCGCTGCGCTGAACGGGGAGTCGGTGAGCTGGGATGGCAAGCTTCTGGCCTATGCCGTCGCGCAGGCCGGCTCCGACTGGAATGAATGGCGGGTCCGCGATGTCGCCACGGGAAAGGACTTGCCCGATGTCATCCGCTGGTCGAAAGACGGCGGCCCTTCCTGGGCCGCGGATAACCAGGGTTTCTATTATTCCCGTTTTCCCGAGCCGGCGCCGGACAAACTCCTGACCGTCGCGGCGCTCAATCAGAAAATCTATTTCCATAAACTCGGCGATCCGCAGAGCGCGGACAAACTTATCTATGAGCGGCCGGATCATCCCGAGTGGGGACAGTACGGGTTTGTTCTCGAGGGTAGCCCGTATCTGATCGTCTACACCTACACCGGAGTCACGGGCAAGAACATGCTGGCGTGGCGCGATCTCCGCGCGCCCGACTCAAAGACACACGACCTGATCCCGACGGCCGAGCACGGCTACGACCCCATTGCGGCGGTCGGTTCGATGCTTTATCTGCAGACCAACGATGGGGCGCCTCGTGGCCGCGTGATCGCGATCGATCTCGATCGTCCCGAACGCGCGCGCTGGAAGGAGATCGTTCCGGAGCGGCCGGAGACGCTCGAAAGTACGCAGATGGCTTCGGGCAAGCTGCTGCTGTCGTATATGAAGGATGCGCATTCCATCGCCCGCCTGGTGACGATCGACGGAAAGCCAGTTACCGAGATCGAAATGCCGGGCCTCGGCACTGCAACGTGGTCGCCCGCGCGTCTGCGCGACAAAGAAATGTTCTTCAGCTTTACCGGCTATACTATCCCGCCTGCTTACTATCGCCTCGATCTGGAGACGGGCAAGACGAGCATGATCCGGCAAAGCAAAGTTTCGTTCGACGCGCCGTCTTATGAAGCCAGGCAGGTCTTTTACACGAGCAAAGACGGTACGCGCGTGCCGATGTTCCTCAGTTTTAAAAAGGGTCTGAAGCTGGATGGCCGCAATCCCACTCTGCTCTACGCCTATGGCGGCTTCGATATCGCAATTACGCCCCATTTCGATCCGGCCATGGCCGAGTGGATGCAGATGGGCGGCGTTTATGCGGTGGCCAATCTGCGTGGCGGATCGGAATACGGCGAAGCATGGCACCAGGCCGGCATGCGGGCGAAGAAACAAAACGTTTTCGACGATTTCATCGCGGCCGCCGAGTGGCTGATCGCCAACAAATATACGTCGACGCCGAGGCTGGCGATTTCCGGCGGCAGCAACGGCGGGTTGCTGGTCGGGGCGGTTCTGAATCAGCGTCCGGATCTGTTCGGCGCGGCGATGCCTTCCGTCGGCGTGATGGACATGCTGCGCTTCAACAAGTTCGGGTTCGGTACGCAATGGGTAGGCGAGTACGGCTCGCCGGAGAATCCGGAAGACTTCAAGACTCTGCGGGCATACTCGCCGCTTCACAATATCCGCAAAGGCATAAAGTATCCGCCGGTGCTGATCACGACCTCCGATCACGACGATCGCGTGATGCCCGGTCACAGCCTGAAGTATGCCGCTACTCTGCAGCAGGCGCAGGAGGGACCGGCGCCAATCCTGATCCGGATCGAAACGCGGGCGGGGCATGGGGCAGGGAAGCCGACCTCGAAACTGATCGACGAGTGGGCGGACCGGTTCGCGTTCCTCAAAGATGCGCTGAAAATGTAGGGGCCGTTTCCGAAATCAGCGAACGATGATGTGTACAGCCCGGTACTGGCCTTCATCGGCGGGCTGGTAGCGTACTGTCACCCGCGCCTTCTCGTGCAGCTTCCCTTCGATCGTCGTCTGCGGACTCAGAAGGAATTTCCGGGTGACCGCGTCCCGCGCGGGAAGCTTTCGGACAACTGTAATAGAGTTGGCGGCCAGTTCCGTCACCGTGCCCGAAAAAATGTCGTTCACCGCCGGCTTGCGGGGCGCGGTCTGCGCTCCCTGCTGCGCGGAGAAAGCAGGTACGAGGGTCAGGACAGCCAGCAGCAGCGCGCGCAATAACCGGGACACTGTATCCAGAATAGTGGAAACACGGGAATCCGGAGTGGCTTTACGATTAAACCGGCTTCATCAGTTCGGGCTGGTGCTCGGCGATCTCCTTTGGGGGCATCCTTCCCTGCAGCGGGAGTCTGATCCGGAAGGTGGTACCCTGGCCCGGCTGGCTTCGTACATCGACCGTTCCTCCATGCGCGCGGGCGATCCACGCGACGAAACTCAGGCCGAGACCGAGCCCCTTTTCGGGAGACGCCTGCTCGCTCGGCCCCCGTACGCGATAAAACCGGTCGAAGATGTGGGGCAGGTGTTCAGGGGGAATGCCCTGCCCGGTGTCCTCGACAAGGATCTCCGCCTCGCCGCCAATACGGTCGACGATCACCCGGATCCGCCCACCCGGGGGCGTAAACTTGATCGCGTTGGAGAGCAGGTTGGACAGCATGCGCTCGATCTGAACGCGATCGAAATCCCCCATGCAGCGCTCCACTTTGGGGATGAACTTCAATTCCACCTCCGCGCCTTCCGCCGGAATCTGGAACTGATCGGCCGTGCTGTCGGCGAGTTCCACCAGGTCGAGATGCTGTTTCTGCAGAATCACCTGACCCGTTTCGGCTTGCGACAGCAGCAGCAGCGCGCGGACAATCTGCGACAGCCGTTCGATATCCGCCAGAGAGTTGACGATCGCCTCGCGGTATTGATCGGCGGTCTGGGCCGTGAACAGGGCGACTTCCAGTTGCCCCCTTACGACGGTGATCGGTGTCCGCAGTTCGTGTGACACATCGGTTGAGAACTGCCGTACGCGGTTGAAATTGGTCTCCAGCCGCTCGATCATCTCATTGAAGGTTTCGATCAGATAATCGAGTTCGTCGCCCGCCTTGCGGGAGGGGATTCTGAGACTCAGGTTGGATCCGCCGATGCGTTGCGCGGCCTGGGCGATTTCGAGTACCGGCTTGAGCGCTCGTCCCGCGAAAATCCACCCCGTAATGCAGCCGGTGAGGATCACCAGAGGGATGAGGCCAACGCAGAGCCATGTAAAGCGGTTCAAAAGGGCGGCGTTCTCCGCCAGCGCCGTCCCGAGGGCGACGTAGAACTTGCGCGAATGGGTGGTCTCGTCGTAGATGTAGCTGGCGCGGATGAGATAGGGAACTCCTTTGCGATCCCGCTTCTCCCACCAGACCGCCTGATTGGCGTTGAGCACGCGCTGGATGACTTTGACGCTGTCCGTGCCCAGCGCCTCATAACCCGGCGACTCCCAGAGAACGCCGCCATCCGGTTTGGCGATCAGAATGACTCGCTGGACGCGCGCGCCGATGCTGTTATCTTCCGGATCGCCCTGATCGAAGAACCAGACGGCATGGTAGTTCGATTGTCCGCGGTCGTTTTCGATGCGGAGGTATCCTTTGACCACTGCCCAGGCCTGGTTCAGGTCATCGTGAGCCTGTTCGTCCAGACTGGAAGCCAGGTACTGCCGGAACAGAACGCTGACGCCCAGCAGCAGCAGGGTGAAGACGCTTGCATAAACCAGGGTCAGGGTAAACCGCAAACCCCGCGCAATATGTCTCCGCTCCGCCATCAGCCACTATCGTAGCGCCGCGAGTCAGGCTTCGAAGGCGGTTTCGGCGCCCGAGTGAGACAGTGCGTTCTTCTCCGAGCCTTCGATCATGTACCCGATGCCGCGCACCGTGTGAATCAGTTTCACCGTGTACCGGTCGTCGATTTTGCTGCGGAGATGCCGGATGTAGACGTCCACGATATTGGTCAGGCCGTCATAGTCCATATCCCAGACGTGTTCGACGATCATCGTGCGGCTGAGCGGACGTCCCTTGTTCCGCATCATATATTCCAGGATGCCGAATTCCTTCGGCGCGAGTTCGATCTGTTCCGCGCCCCGGGAGACCTTTCGCCGGGTGCAGTCGAGCACCAGATCGCCCACCTGCAGCCGCTCCGGCGCCGGCTGTCCGCGGCGCAGCAGCGCTCTCACCCGGGCCAGCAGTTCGACGAAAGCGAACGGCTTCGTCAGATAGTCGTCCGCGCCCTGCTCGAGACCCTTGACACGGTCGTCCAGTTGGCCACGAGCGCTCAGGATCAACACGGGAGGGCCCGTGCGGCGTCCGCGTATCCGCTCCAGGACCTTGAGCCCGTCCATATCGGGAAGCATCAGGTCCAGGATGACCAGATCATAATCGGTATCGTGCGTGAACTGCACCGCGGAAGCCCCGTCGTTCGCCACATCCACGGCATATCCCGCTCCCTGCAATCCCCTGCTCAGGAAGTCGGCGATCCTTTTCTCGTCTTCGACAACAAGGATACGCATTCTGAAGTTCAGGTTACCTCAACCGGCGATTTGTCACCTTTCGGAAGGCATGTACCTGCCCGGCGAGGAGCCGCGTCCAGCATTACTGTGGTTCGTCTTCTGATTCAGGCCGGCGCCGGCATTCTTTTCCTTTCCTTGCCGGTGTTCCCGCAGTCCCCGAAATGGACCCTGACCTTCGCCGAGGAGTTTGATGGCAAAGAGCTGAGCTTTCCGAAATGGATGCCGCACGACCCCTGGGGACACGAGCGCAATCGCGAAGGGCAGGCCTACGTTCCCGACGCCATTGAGGTGAAGGACGGGGTGGCGCGCATTACCGCGCGCCGCGCGCGGGCGACCTATGACGGGCGCGAACGCGAATTTACGTCCGGCATGATGACGACGTTCGGTTCCTTTGCGCAGACCTATGGACGGTTTGAGATTCGCTGTCATGTTCCGGCGGGCCGCGGGGTGGAGCCGAAGTTCTGGCTTCTCCCTGTTCCGACCGGGGAAATCCCGTCCATCGACGTCCTCGACGTCATCGGCAGTGAACCTTCGAGGGCCCTGTTTGCCAACCGTTGGGGAGATGAGAAGACAGAGCGGTCGTTCAGCGGTTCCTATAACGTGGGCGATCTCTCGAACGGCTTTCACACGATCGCGATCGACTGGGACGAAAACAGGATTGTCTGGTTCGTCGACGGAAAGGAGCGCTTCCGGTCCACCGATGGCGTGCCGCGCCAGCCGATGTACCTTGCGGCAAGCCTGGCCGTGGGTGGAATCCAGGCAAAGTACCCCGATCAGTCCGTGCCCTTTCCCGCCGTGTTCGAAATCGATTTTATTCGCGTTTACCAGTTGGAATCGAGAATGACCGGTGCGAGATAATTTCGACTATGCGCAGTTCGGCGTGGATGCTCCTCGCTCTCGTTCCGTCTGGTCTTCTCGCACAAAAGAAACCTTTTGACACCGACGCCCTGCTGCGAATCCAGCGTATTTCCGACCCGCAGCTTTCGCCGGACGGGCAGACCGTCGCGTTTGCGGTCAGCACCCCCGACGTAGCGAACAATAAGAGCCTCCACAGCGTCTGGAGCGTTCCTCTCGCCGGCGGCGCGCCGCGTAAACTGGCCGATCAGGCGGATCGCCCGCGATGGTCCGCCGACGGGAAGCGCCTCTTTTATACCGGAACATCCAGCGGTTCTTCCCAGATCTGGAGCATGAGTCCGGATGGTTCGGGCGCGCTGCAGGTGACTCACCTTTCCACGGAAGCCGCGGGAGAAACCGTTTCTTCAGACGGTAAATACATCCTTGTCACCAGCGACGTTTACCCCGAGTGCGGCGCCGACGATGCCTGTAACGCACAGCATCTGGACGCGGACAAAAACAACAAGGTGCAGGCGCGCCTGATCAACGGCCTGCTGTACCGGCACTGGACGACGTGGCTGGGAAAAACGCGCAGCCACCTGCTTTCCATCAATCTCGAGAACGGCAAAGCCGTCGATTTGTCGCCGGGAGATAAGGTGGTTCCCCCGTTCTCTCTCGGCGGCCCCGACGATTATGCGATTTCGCCCGATGGACGCGAGGTCTGCTTCTCGATGAACGGCGATCCCGTGCCCGCAACCAGCACCAATAACGATCTCTATGTGGTTCCGATCGGGGGCGGCGCGGCGCAGAAGATCACGGCCAATCCCGGAGCGGATAACTCCCCGCAGTATTCTCCGGACGGCAAATACATCGCGTACCGGTCGCAGGCGCGCGCGGGTTACGAGAGCGACAAATGGCGCCTGATTGTGCTGGAGCGCGCGACCGGCAAACTGACTTTGCCGACCGATGCCGTCGACCGGTCCGTGGAAACTTTCGTCTGGGCGCCCGATTCGCAGCGTCTCTTCTTCGGGGCCGTGGATCGCGGGCATCAGGCGATTCAGTTCGTCGGCATCGAAGGCGGAGGCGTTCGGGTGGCCGTTACCGGCGCCAGTTCTCTCGACGATGTACAGTTCACGCCGGACAGCAAGACCATCATCTTTACGCGGCAGAGCGGAAGCAGCCCCGTTGAAATCTGTAAAGCGACGTCGACCGGCGGCGCCGCCGTTCCGTTGACGCATCTCAATGACGACCTGCTGAACCAGTATCAACTGACTCCCCTTGAGGATTTCTGGATCACCGGCGCGGAGAACACGCAGATCCAGAGCTTCATTGTGAAGCCGCCGGACTTCGATCCGACCCGGAAATATCCGGTGTTGATGCTGATTCACGGAGGCCCTCAGGGCGAGTGGGGCGAAAGCTGGACCTATCGCTGGAATGCCGAGGTCTTCGCCGGCGCCGGATACCTGGTCGTGATGCCGAACCCGCGCGGCTCCGTCGGCTACGGCCAGAAATTTACGGACGACATCAATCAGGACTGGGGCGGCAAGCCGTATGACGACATCATGGCGGTAACGGACTACGTCGCCAAACTGCCCTACTCCGATTCCAGCCGCATGGCGGCCGCGGGCGGTTCTTACGGCGGCTATATGGTGAACTGGATTCTTGGCCACAGCACCCGCTTCAAGTGCCTGGTTTCGCACGCAGGCATTTACGATTTACGCAGCGAGGCGGAATCCACCGAGGAACTCTGGTTCCCCTTGTGGGAATTCGGCGGCATGCCCTGGGACAACCCGGAGGTCTATGACAAATGGTCGCCCAGCAAGTACGTCCCCGAGTTCCACACGCCGACCCTGGTGGTTCATGGCGAACTCGATTTCCGCATTCCCTACAGCCAGGCGCTGCAACTTTACACCGCGCTGCAGTTGCGCAAGGTTCCTTCCGAATTGCTGATCTTTCCGGACGAAGGCCACTGGGTGCTGAAGCCGCAGAACAGCGCCTTCTGGTACAAGACATTTCTCGATTGGGTTAATAACTGGACTAAAAAGTGAAATTCATTCTTCTCGCTGTTGTGGCGCTGCTGATTATTGCCACGCCCCTCACTGTGGTCGTGTTGTCGAACGAAACGACCCTTAAAGTAGACCCTGCGCCGAAGGTGATCGGCTATCAGACGCCGCTCCATATCCATGCCGAGAATTCGCATGGCGTTCGGACGTTGACGGTGACCGTCGAGCAGGATGGCAAAGCCTGGGAGAAACGCGTGGCCCAGGCGCGCGCGCAGCAGTTGTTTCCGGAGCGCCATGTGCCGCCGACTGACATCACGACGATGGTCGGCAGGCAATTCACCCCCTCGCTGCACGACGGTAAGGCCCGGATCGTGGTGACCGCCGTTTCCAACGATTTCCGCGGAAAAACCAACTCCGTGGCGTTCGATGTGGACGTCATGACCACGCCGCCGCGGGTCGTTGCAGACGGCGCGCAGCACTACATCAATCAGGGCGGATCGGAAATGGTCACGTTCACGCCGTCCGGCGCGTGGACCGAAGCCGGAGTCAAAGTCGGCGACTACACATTCCGCAGTTTTCCGCTGCCCAATCACCCCGGGCAGTATTTCAGCCTTTTCGCTTTCTTCTGGCAACTGCCCGCGGACACGCCGGTTTACGTTTACGCCAGCAACCCCTCGGGCGCGACGGCGAAGGCCGGCTTTACGTACAAGGTCTTCCCGAAGCAGTTTCGGAAGAGCACGATCGCGCTCGAGACGATGAATCTCGATCGGATGGTGAACCAGATCGATCCGGAGCATAAGATTCCGGGCGACCTGGTGGAGCGGTTCGTCTACATCAATCGCGAGATGCGCAAATCCAACAACAAGACGCTGGCGGATCTCCGGTTTCAGAGCGAGCCGAAGTTCCTCTGGACCGGCGCGTTTCTGCCCATGGTGGATTCGACGGTCGAGTCGCGTTTCGCCGATGACCGCACGTATACCTGGCAGGGCAAAAAGGTCGACGAGCAGACGCATCTGGGCTTCGATCTGGCGAAGGTGGCGCACTCGCCGATCCCGGCATCGAACGATGGCCGCGTCCTGTTCGCCGAAAATCTCGGGATCTACGGCAACTGCGTTGTCATCGATCACGGCTTCGGATTACAGACTATTTACGGGCACCTGAGTGAATTCGCCGTGAAAAAGGGCGACATGGTGAAAAAAGGGCAGATTATCGGCAAGACCGGTTCCACGGGACTGGCGGGCGGCGATCACCTGCACTTCACCATGCAGGTGGATGGCGTTCAGGTGAATGCGGTCGAATGGTGGGATCCGCACTGGGTGAAAGACCGGATTCTGAGCAAAATGGGCGAGTCGATGCCCGAATCGGAAGACGTGAAGGGCGGCTACCCGACGCCTGCCCGGAAAGTACACGCAAAAAAGCGAAGGCGCTGATCGGCTGGTGGGGGCGGGCCTGAATTCCGGCTTTCCCTGGTTATTTCCGCGACGCGAAAATCATTTAAGTTTCTTCACCATGAAACCGGAGCGGCTTTCGAACCACTCAATAACCATCAGGACGGTCTTCAGGCATGGGTCGCTGGCGGCGGCGGAGAAATTCGGGGAATCAGAATTCGGGACTTCGCGCTTACCGGATTACAAACATCCGGGAGCGTGGCGGGCCAACGCGTACCGCATCCCAGCCTACCTGGATCGCGCTTCCCGCGCGCCTCGACGAGACGGCGGACGACTGTTTCTTTCCCGAGATGGTGCAGGTCCGCTATCGGGGTGAATGGTACCTGATTCGGCGGGAACAACTGAAACTTACGGGCGAATAGCTTTCCGGTTCGGTGTATACTCGGGCCACTTCATATGCCCACGATTCAACTCACCGATAACGCGTCGTTGAATATCACCGGGTCGTCGGCGGATGGCGGATCGAGCCTGAACCGCTATCTGAAGAGTTCCCTGACCTTTAAGCCACGGGAAGCGGTCGACCGGATCGCCGCGCTCGAGATCGGACAACTGGATCCCGATTCCTTTCCTTTGAATCTTTCCGCGACGACCGGCGCCGAGTTCGAGGCAGGCGAAGCTTCTCTGGCGGTGCGGGCGGGCGCGACGGCAAAAATCGGTCTTCTCGCCGGCGACGACAGGGATGGATTTCTCGAGTCGCTGCAACTGCCTGCGGCCCCGGCGGATTCGGCAATCCTTTCGTTCGGCATCACAGGTTCCGTTTCCGCCGGACCGCAGGGCTCCACGAGCGAGTTCAGCTTCGGGCTCGTCTCCGGGGCGTCGGCAACCGTGACGAACTACTGCCGCGCCGCTGGAAGCGATCCGTTTCTTCGGGTAGCCGAACGCGCTGTTGCGGGATTCTTCGTCCCGCATGACATCCAGGATCTCGACCGCCTTGCCGAAGGCGCCATTTGCCGCGTGGACGGCGAAAGCTCCCTGCAGTTCAGCGCGAGCGTGACCCACAATTTTGTGAACGACGCGCTGGCCACGGTTCCTCTCCCGGTCCTGCCGGCTCTGCAGTTGAACGCGGAGGCCTCCGCCACAGTCCAGGTGACCGTTACCCATTCGGCGGACCATCGTGTCACGCTAGCGAAATTGCCCGGAGGCAGGATCCATCTCTCGCTGAGCGCGACATCGACCGACGACTTCGACACGAGCCTGGAAGTGTCATCAGGAGTGTCAGGCCAGATCGGCAATACGGACGGGCTCGAATTTCTGCTGAAGACCATCAGCCCCAATTCCACTGCCGAGGTAAAGAAACTCCGGACGGCCTTACCTGCCGATCAGGCCGGCAGCCTGGGCGCCGATTTCAAGTCCGCCATTGACGCCACGCTCTCGCATTCCTTCAAAGCCTCGCTCAAGTCAGAACTGGACCGAAGCGAAGAGAGCAAGCGAATCTTCCTCTACGAAATCGATCTCACCGCCCTGGATGAAGACGGCAGGAAGGCGGTTGAAGCGGCGCTGCGGGGAGACTTCAAGGCCATCACCTTGCCCGGGGCGGCGCTTCCCGGTATCCGGGAACTCCATTCCGCTTTGACGTTGAGCTCACAGACCGTCCACACGTTTGCGCTTCACCTGCTCGGCATTTTCAATGCAGGCAGCACGGAAACCTTCCTGCGGCAGGCAAAAATCAATTACACGAAAGATACCCGCGAGATTGTCCTCTCCGACGAAAAGATCGAGGTAACGGACAACAATCTGAAAGCAGAGAAATTGCGCGAGGTGCTGCTCAAAGCGGTCACGCTGACGCTGCCCGCGGGGGCGAATACGCCGGATTCCGAGATCACCCTCAACATGGTGTTCTTCGACCGGCATGCCAGTACGAACGCGTCTCAGTTTCGCCAGTTCGTGAACGTTTTGCAGGCAATGGGCGCGCCGGATGCGGCGGGAGCGGCAGGCCTGCTTTCGAGAAATCTCAGGAACTGGGGAGCCACGACGCTCTATCTCGGGCTGAATCTGGACAAAAAGCGGAATTCAGCGCTGTTCCGCCGGGCGAACGGGCAGCCCTGGCGGCACAATGACTATCTCCTTCAGGCGAGGGACGCGATGGCCACGATCCTCGCGAACGATCCGGACAGCGCGGCCCGCCGCAAGCTCTTTACGGTCGATCTGTCGTTCTGGGATGCGCTTCGGGAGGCAGGCTCCGGCGCCAATGTCACGCGCTTGCTGACGCAGAACGGTATTCCGGCCACCTCGGTGACGGACTTCTTTGCGATTGACTGGTGGGCCGGCGCGATGGCGAAATACGCCGAAGCTCTCGCATCCGGTTCGTCGCTCGAAGCGGCGGGGAAACAGATCGTAAAGACCAGTGGCGGCGGTTTCAATGAGCCATGGGCCATCTATGCCGTCTGGGCATTGCTGGAGAACCCCGAAGTGACCGCCCGCTTCACGTGCTCGATTCCGATGGCGAACCCGGCGGCCCAGACGCCCCGGAGTTCCTAAAGACCGATCGCCTCGGCGTTTTCCTGCATCGCCTGGATGCAGAACGCGATATGCTCGTCCAGA
>DASZUZ010000743.1:0-3391 GCA_035547415.1 Bryobacteraceae bacterium
CCCCGAAATATCGATCTCCAGTTCTCGCAGAACCGCGATTGCTTCCGGACGTACAAATCCCGGTTTTGTGCCCGCGCTCTCCACTTCGAAATGATTGCCCGAATCGTGCCGCAGTAGTCCTTCGGCCATCTGACTGCGCGCGGAATTGCCGGTGCAGAGAATCAGTACTCGTTTTTTATCGGTCACCTTACTGCCTTCTGTTCGGAAGAATGGGGAAATACAATGGACGCCGCTGCTTTGGGCGAAGGCGGAGCCAGCCAGCGAAACAGCAGCGTTGCGGCCGTCGCGCCGGCGAGTTGCGCCACGATAAAACCGGGCACGTCTTCGGGCCGGATTCCGGCGAACGTGTCACTCGCCGACCGCGCGAGCGTCACGGCGGGGTTCGCAAACGATGTTGACGCAGTGAACCAATAGGCTCCGGTGATATATGCGCCCACCGCGAGCGGTACGGCGGACGACCGCACCCGCGCGCACCCCAGGATCACGCAAAGCAGCCCGAAAGTTGCCACGAACTCGCTGAAAATCTGTGCGCTGCCTGCCCGCACATGGCGCGATGCGCGGAACACCGGTTCTCCAAACATCAGATGCGCCGCCGCCACGCCCGCGAATGCTCCCGCGGCCTGGGCCGCGATGTATCCGGGCACGTCACCCCACGACAGCCCGCCTTGCCAGGCGTCCGCCAGCGTCACCGCTGGATTGAAATGCGCTCCGGAAATCGGCCCGAAGGTGAGAATCAGCGCGACCAGCATCGCCCCGGTGGCAAGCGTGTTGGCAAGGAGAGCGATCGCGACGTTTCCTCCGGCAAGCCGTTCGCCCATAATGCCGGAACCGACCACTGCGGCCAGCAACAGCGCGGTTCCCGCCGCCTCGGCCGTGGCGCGCCGCGCCGCGGTCACGCGCAGCAACCCGGAGCGGAGCAGAACGCGGGCTTTGTCGCCCGAATAAAGGCGCTCATGAATTTACCCTCGACCTGCGCGGCCAGGGTGTCGACATCCACTCCCTGCCCGCTCAGAAAGGTACGGGCATCCTCAATATCGTAAATCCGCGTCGGCTCGATCCCGATGTCCGCGAAGCCCGCAAGAGCAAGTTTGCGTTTGTACTCGGATTCTTCGAGCGCTCCGGCAATGCAGCCAACCCACAGCAGCATGTTCTGACGGACATCGGACGGAACCTCGCCGCGTACCATCACGTCCGAGACCGCGAAACGGCCGCCGGGTTTCAGAACGCGAAACGCTTCGCGGACCACGCGATCCTTGTCCCCGGAAAGATTGATCACGCAATTGCTGATGATCACGTCCACCGAATTGTCAGGCAGCGGAATGTTCTCGATCTCGCCCTTGAGAAACTCTGCATTTCCAACTCCCGCTTTCCGCTGGTTTTCGCGGGCGAGAGCGAGCATTTCATCCGTCATGTCGAGCCCGTAAGCCTTGCCCGAAGGTCCAACCCGGCGCGCGGAAAGCAGTACATCGATACCGCCGCCCGAGCCCAGATCCAGAACCGTCTCGCCCGGATTGAGTTGCGCGAGCGCGGTTGGATTTCCGCAGCCGAGTGAGGCGAGCACCGCCTCCTGGGGGAGTTCGCTGGCTTGAGCGGCGTCATACAAATCGGACGTAATCGGATCGCAGCAGCCGTCGAGTGCCGCCGAGGCGCCGCAGCAGGAACTGCCGCCCGTATGGACGCGCAATGCCGCCTGCCCGTATTTCTCTTTCACGATCTCTTTGAGTTCCATTGTTGGTGCTTATCCTTGCTTGCAGAGGCTGGCAATGGTTTGCGGCGCGATTGCGTTATTGCGTGTGCAGCACTCGGCATACAGGAACCCAGAAGTTTCTGCAGGGTTTCCGCATTCGCCGAATACCAGAGATAGGTGCCTTCCCGCCGCACCTTCACCAGATCCTCGTTTTTGAGTTTTTCGAGATGGTGTGACAGCGTGGAGGCCGGAATGCCCAGTTCGCCCCCGATGTCGCCCACGACCAGACCGTCAGGGTGCGCCGACAGCAAAAGGCGCATAATGCGCAGGCGCGGGCCTGTTCCCATCGCGGAAAACATGTCCGCAAAACGCGTAATCTCTTCTTCCGCAGGCGTCATGCTTCCATAATTCTATAAAAATAGAAATATGGAGGCGAGGCAGGATCAGGAATAACCGGTCCGCTCGTCTTAAACCGTTACGATTGCGTGCGGCGCAAAATGCGGCTCACTGCCGGAATGCCCAGGCCCAGCCCCGCGAAAAACAGCAGGAAGGTCGATGGCTCCGGCGTGGCGACGGCCAGGAACTGCCCGGCCAGAACGGTGTCTGCCGCGGTGGTCGGATGGAAATCGTCGAAAAACACGTACTGCGACGGGTTGGCGCACACGGACATCCCGTCGAAGCATGCAGCGGTCGCATTGGTGAAGCCGTAAGCGCCGGGATTCGCCACGATGGACCGCAACAGCGTCGCCGTATCGTAGAACAGAACTCCCGCAGGAAGACCGGAACTGAGAGCGGCGTTGAAAGCGTCCGTGGCTGCCGACGCCTCCGCGGCCGAAACAGCGCCCAGGCTTTGGTAGTAGGGTGTCAGTCCGAGATCCGGCAATCCGGGAACCAGAATGTGTTGCGCTCCCAGAGACTGCAGGTTGGACACCAGACCCAGTTCATCGGAAACCGCCCGGCTGATGATGTCCTGAGGAGTCGTATCCAGCGGCGATGGCGACAGAAAGTCATTGGCGCCGCCCCAGACAACGAAGAGTCCGCTGCTGAGGTAAGGTCCCAGGGATCCTGAGGTCGATGCGAATTCGGTCTGCATGCCGGGGAGCGAGAAAGTACCGAATGAGGTCGGCGTTCCGCCATCGGCATAGTTCCCGATCCCGGTTGTGGCGCCGATCCAGGCGAAATCGATCAGCGGCGCGCCCAACGCGGCTGCCAGTTGCTCCACGGCGACTGGCCCGTCTGACCTGCGTCCCTGATAATAGGGCGGCCCCGGTTGTCCGCTGGCGGCAAACAGATTGCCGTTATCCGACAAACTGTCTCCGTATACAACCACCGAGCTGAAAGAACCTGCCCGGACGGTTGAAGGCAGACCTGTAAATGCAAGAACTGCACACAAAAAAACTTGCGCGAAACGAGTGGACGACACCATGCCTCCCGGAAATTGCGAGCATCAGATTAACAGGATTCGAGGCCCGTCCAGTGGCCTTTTGCCGTCCGGCAAAGCATGTCGGTCCGGAGTCCGTGACCGTGCGCACGGCTCACACTGCGGCATTGTGAAGCGCATAACTCGCGCCTTCGTTTTCCCCAGCGGAAGAACCCTGCTGACCACATCGGATACTGGGTGAATGCGCTGTACGCGAACAGTGGGCGTTGCTCTCGGCGCAACTCTTTTGGCTGCCGCGGCGCTGCTGGCCGTTGCGGTTCCAC
>DASZUZ010000744.1:0-10454 GCA_035547415.1 Bryobacteraceae bacterium
AGGGGAGCTCGACGATGAATCGCTTCTTCTGAGCGCGAGGCGCAAACTAGTCGCTTTCCTGAAGGTTTCGCATACGCCGAAGTTCCGCAGCGAAGCCCGGGGCTGGCTGGCGCGGACTGATTATCTTTTGGGCGATCAGACCGCCGCCGGCAAGATCTATATCGACGAACTGAACCGGAACGGCTCCAATCTCAGCCGCGAGACCCTGCTCAATTCGCTGCGCATCAATTACGGATATAACGGCGGGCAGGAACTGCTGGACCACCTCGATGAATACTTCGACACGCCGGAACATGCCGCGTTTGCCATCCAGCTCGTCACGAATCCCGGTGAGCCCGGAGATTCGCATCCGTTACGGGGCGAAGAGGCGCAGCCGTTTGAAAAAGATCGTCTGCCTGACGCCTATCCGCGCATCAAATCGCTTCTGCAGGAACACGCCACCCTGTTTCAGTCGAATGCAGGTTCTCAGGCGCTCGCGCTGCTCACCATGCGGACGGCGCTCCGGATGGGCGATCCGACAGGAGCGAAAGAAATGGCCGCGGAGATCTCCGCGAGCGCCACGGTCCGCGCCGATCCCGATTTCAACTGGATGCTGGCTTCGGCCCTTTTTCTCTCCCATGACTATGCGGGCGCGGAACAGCCTCTGCTGGCTCTGTTCCATTCTTCCCGCGCGTCCAGCGATGAACAGGCTGCCGCGGCCTACGGGCTCTGCGGCGTTTACCGCAAAACCGGGAATGTGGCGGAGCAGATTCGCTTCGCCCTTTGGCTGAACGCCAGTCAGAAGGAAAAGTGGGCTTCTGTTCCCCTGGTCGCGGATCTTACCGTTTACTGGGCCGGCTCCGGATGGGATCTGGGGCTGCTCCTCGATGCCGAAGCTTCGATCGACGCGATCCGGTCGTTTGTCGACCGGAACCCCGATCTCACCGGCATTCCTCTGGTGAAGTACTCGCTTGCGGTGCGCCTGGCTCGCGAAAACCGGTATGGAGAAGCCGCGGAACTCTACCGGTCGATTGGCGCTGTTCAGCGGGCATCCCGAATGGAGCGCATGGCAGCGCTCTACGAAGCCGCCAGCCGAGCCGGTCTGGCGGATCACGAGGCGCGAGAAGCGAGATATCAAATGGCGGCGTTCCTCAGCGCTAATCCGGAAACGATCTATTTCAATGGCAGGCTCTGGAGTGGCTTCCAGCGCTATGCTCTTCAGGCGTCGCGTGACAGCCGGCTCACTCGCGCCGAGCGAGTGGAAGAGATTGCTTTGGAAAGAAAGCTCAAGGACGACCAGGAGGAGCGCTGGAGGGCGTATCTGATCTTCCGTGACATCGCGCGGGACGAAGGCCGAACCGCGTTGGGCCGCAAGGCTGCCCTCGCGGGTCTTCGCTGTCTGCGCGGTATCAGCGATCGATTCGAACGCGGGGACGAGATCCGCAAAGCCGATCTCGAACTCACGCGGTGGCTGCGGTGAGCCTCAGTCCAGATTCAGTTGCCATGAGACCCCGAAGCGATCCGTCACCCACGCAAACTGCCGGCTGAAACCATAGTTGCCGAGCGGCATCAGTTCGGCTCCGCCGCTGGCAAGACCGCTGGAGAGCCGACGGATCTCGTCTTCGGAATCGCAGGAAATGAAGAAGGACAGAGACGGCGTAAACGTGAAATCGTGTCTGGCGGTGCTGTCCGTACACATCACCACCTGGCCGTCCAGAGTAAAGCTGGCCTTCATGACCGAACCTTCGGCGCCCGGTCCTTCGGGGCCGTAGTGAGTGAGATCCAGGACCTGGCTTCCCGGGAACAGAGACATGTAGAAGTTCATCGCTTCTTCGGCGTGGCCGTCAAACATGAGAAAAGGTCGAACTTTCGTTTCCGACATGATCCTCCGATTCTACTGACGTTCGCACGATACGACCGAAGGCGTGCGCCGGGCAGAAGCCCGGCGGCGGGGCAAAGCTCCAGCCCCACATCAAGCCTGCATGTTACGAATAATCATGAAGACGAACTCCATCCGGATCCGGCAGGCGAGTGCCGCGGACGTGGATCTGGTCGCGCCGTTATTCGATGCTTACCGTCAGTTCTATCGACAGAGGAGCGATATAGAGTGCGCGCGCCGTTTCCTGTTCGACCGTTTGAACAACGGACAGTCCGTCATCCTGCTCGCTTTCGACGAATCCGGGGTCGTCGGGTTCACCCAGTTGTATCCGAGCTTTTCGTCCGCGGCGATGGCGCGCATCTTCATCCTGAACGATCTGTTCGTGGCTCCGGAAGCGCGCGGTCGCGGAGCGGGATCGGCGCTGCTCCGCGCGGCGGCCGATTATGGTAAAAGCGCCGGCGCGATTCGACTGATGCTCTCTACGGAACTGACCAATACGACAGCGCAGTCCGTTTATGAAAGCAACGGCTGGGAGCGGGATGCGGTGTTCTGCGTCTACCGGCTGGCGCTCTGAAACAGAAAAGGCCAGGGAAGTCCCCGGCCTTTCGTCTTCGCTCGAATTTGCTCGAAGGACGTTAGTACTTCGGAACGGAAGGATCGACCTTGTCGCTCCACGCGAGAATGCCGCCCTTCATGTTGCGCACCTTCTGGAAGCCGTTCTGCTTCAGCAGATCGACCGCCTTCGCGCTGCGTCCGCCCATCTTGCAGTGCATCACGATCTCGTCGTTGGGGTTGAGTTCGTTGAGACGCTTCGGCAGTTCGCCCAGCGGGATGAGTTTCGAGCCGGGAATGCGGGCAATCTGGTACTCGTGCACCTCGCGAACGTCGATCAGCACAAAATCGTCGCCGCGATCCTGCTTCGTCTTTACTTCCGTCGGTTCGATGTCACCCGTCACGGGCGCCTCCACTGGCTGATGTTGCGGGATCCCGCAGAATTCCTGGTAATCGATCAGTTCCGTGATCGTCGGGTGATCGCCACAGACCGGGCACTCGGGGTTCTTCCGGAGCTTCAGCTCGCGGAACTTCATTCCCAAAGCATCGTAAAGGAGCAACCGGCCGACCAGCGGCTGGCCGATGCCGAGGATCAGTTTAACTGTTTCGGTCGCCTGGATGAGACCCACGACGCCAGGCAGGATGCCCAGCACGCCGCCTTCGGCGCAACTCGGAACGAGGCCGGGAGGTGGCGGCTCAGGATAAAGGCAGCGATAGCACGGGCCACCTTCGTACGCGAACACAGTCGACTGGCCTTCAAACCGGAAGATCGAGCCGTAGACGTTCGGCTTCTTCAGGATCACGCAGGCGTCGTTGACGAGGTAGCGGGTAGGGAAGTTATCCGTCCCGTCGACGACGTAGTCATAATCCTTGAAGATCTCCAGCGCATTCTCGCTCGAAAGCGCGGTTTCGTGACGATCGAGCTGCACGAAGGGATTGATGTCGCGCATGCTGTCGAACGCGGAATCGAGCTTTTTGCGGCCCACGTCTTTCGTTCCGTGGATCACCTGGCGCTGCAGGTTGGTGAAATCGACGACGTCGAAGTCGACCATGCCGATGCGTCCGATGCCTGCGGCTGCAAGATACAGGCCCAGGGGCGCGCCGAGTCCGCCCGCTCCCACGAGCAGCACGCTCGCCTGCTTGAGTTTCAACTGCCCTTCCATGCCGACTTCGGGCATGATGAGGTGCCGGCTGTAGCGCAGGATCTCGTCTTTGGAAAGGGCCGCTTCCGCTGCCTGCTCAACCACCATAAGAGCCACCCGCGATGCTCGGGACGATCGACAGAGTGTCGGGTTCCTTCACCGGCGTCGCTTCTTTGTTGATGTAGCGAATGTCTTCGTCGTTCAGATAGACATTCACGAAGCTGCGAAGCTTGCCCTCATCGTTGTAAAGGTGCTTCTTCAGATCGGGGAAGCGCGCGGTCAGCGCGCCTAATACCTCGCCCACCGTTGCGCCAGAGAGTTCGACGCTGTCGTTCTTGTCCGCGTACTGGCGCAGCGGAGTCGGGATCATGATTCGGGCCATGTTAGTTCCTCTTTTTCGGCTTGAGTCTGTTCTGCATTGGGCAGCCAGCTGTTGGCGTGGTCGAAGCGTCCGCTCTGGATCGACAGAACGACGAATGAATACCACGGACAGGAATTCTTCAGATCGGTTTCGGAAAAGTACGCTCCGCAATCCGGGTGCGAGTGGTAGATACCGATCAGATCGAGTTTGTGTTCGCGCGCTTCGCGATCGGCGCGCAGAAGATCTTCGGGCCGCAGTTCGTAGCGGGCGCGCTGCGAACCGGTGGACACGTTGTCGAGGGCGAGTGCGTGGGTGACGGTCTTTCGATCGCCGTCGATCGTGCCGATCATCGCGCCGCAGCACTCGTTGGGGTAAGCGGCCTGCGCGTGATTGATCATCTCGCGCCAGGGATTACGTTCTATGTGAATCATTCCGAGTCGTCCCAGAAGTGCTCGCTCAGGTACTTGTCAGCGCCGTCGCACAGAATCGTCACGATCACGCCTTTTCTGCCCCGTGCGCACAATTCCTTCCCGACGGTGAGGGCCGCGTGCACGTTGCCGCCCGCCGACACTCCGACCAGCAGACCCTCCTCGCGCGCCAGACGCTTCACCATCCGGTGCGCGTCTTCCGTGTCGATCCAGAGGTTACGGTCCGCCAGTTGCTCGTCGTAGATACCGGGCACGATGGCGGTCGGCATGTGCTTCGTGCCTTCGATGCCGTGAAATCCGGTCGAGGGCTGGGCGGACAGGCATTCCACGTGGGGAACATCCTTGCGGAGACGCCGCGAGGTTCCGACGAACGTGCCGCTCGTGCCGAGCAGCGCCACGAAGTGCGTGACGCGACCTTCCGTCTGTTCGATGATTTCCGGTCCCGTGGTGTTGTAGTGCGCCTGCCAGTTGGCGTCGTTGCTGTACTGATCGGGATAGAAATACCGCTCGGGGCTGGCTTCGTAGATTTCGCGAACCCGGCGGATCGCTCCGTCCGAACCTTCATCCGCGGGCGTAAGAACGAGTTCCGCTCCGTAGGCTTTCAGGATGCGTTTCCGCTCGTGAGACGCATTCAGCGGAAGGCAAAGTTTGACTTTGTAGCCGCGCGCCGCGCCAATCATTGCGTAAGCGATGCCGGTATTGCCGCTGGTAGAGTCGATCAGGATCTTGTCGCGAGTCAACTGGCCGGATCTCTCGCCTTCGAGGATCATGTTCAGCGCCGGGCGGTCTTTCACCGATCCGCCGGGGTTGAAGTATTCCGCCTTGGCGTAGATTTCGATACCGGGCAGTTCCGCAGCGATCTTATTGAGCCGCAGCAGAGGCGTGTTGCCGATATTCCCGCTGATGTCGTGCGCCATGCGCGGCGCCGCCACGACCGTGTCCATTGTCCCGAAACTCCATCTTACAATTGGAGATTCATTATGAGGCCGTTTTGATTCGGCGTCTTCTGATTCGTCCGGGCGCGATCGGCGACTTCATTCTGAGTCTTCCGGCGCTCGAAGCGCTTCGGGAAGATTACACCGAAGTCTGGTGCGCGGGTCAGAATGTCCCGCTGGCTCGCTTCGCCGACCGGGCGCAATCGATCGTGTCAGCCGGAATGGACCGCCTCGGCCTGCTGCCCGCGGACGACGTGATCGCGCGGTTGCGCGGATTCGACTCGATCATCTCCTGGTACGGGGCAAACAGGCCGGAGTTTCGCGAGTTGGTCCGCGATCTGCACCTTCCGGTTACTTTTCTGCCCGCCTTGCCGGACGGGCGGTGTCACGCCGTCGAATTTTACAACGCGGAGGCGATGGAGATCAGCGGCAGGCGAGCTTCAAGGTTTCCGGTTCTCCCGTGTCCGCCCGTTCCGCGAACGTTCGCGGCCATTCATCCGTTCGCGAGCGGCCCCGCGAAGCGCGCGCCGATGGCGGTGTTCGATCGGATCGCCGCGCGTCTCTCGAAAACCATGCCGGTTCACTGGCTTTGCGGACCGGAGGAGTCCCTCGAAGGCGCCCTACGGATTTCCGACCTCTACGAACTCGCCTGCTGGCTTCGCGGGGCGCGGATTTTCGCGGGAAACGATTCCGGGATATCCCACCTGGCAGCCGCCGTGGGCACGCCTGTCCTGGCGCTCTTCCGGACGACGAATCCTTTGGTCTGGGCGCCGCGCGGGCCTTCGGTCAACGTAATCGGCGTCGCTTAGTCGCCGTCGTTGACGATCACCACCGGGTCGTCCGTCAATACCTGATCGCCAACCGCGACGGTGACGGCGTAGTGATAAGAGCCCGCGGCGCCGGTTACGACCCCTTCCTCGCTGTCCGTGCCTTTGTGTCCATGCAGCGCCACCGCGGAAAAGGGCGAGTGCTGCTTGAAGAGAACGGCGAAGTTTCCATGGTCGCAGCGCCAGGAAATTCTGTCGCCACGGGTGACCTCGATCGTATGGGCATTCTCGCCGCCGGGTTTCGCGTATCTCAAACCGCCATCTTTGGCGTGAATATGAACCTGATGCTTTTTCTGTGCAGTTGCGGGCGTCATCTTAGCTCCTTATACACCGGGTCCGCGCGCAGAGCAGACAACTCCGGCTCGCGGTCGATGAATACCTTCGAATATCCGGCGCCGAGGGCCGCGCGCAACTCCGCGAGGCTCTGCCGCCGGTTGCCGGCGATCTCATCAATCAAAGCCGCGTTGAACAATACGGAAGAGTTATGCGGCAAAATGGCCAGAGCGTCGCGCACCTGTTTCCTCGCTTCCTCCCTGTGTCCGGCCTTGGCCTGATAAACGGCAACCTGGCTCAACAATATCGCGTTTCGGGGATTGATGGCGAGTTGCGCCGTCGCGAGTTCGATGGCCTTTTCGTACGCCGCGGCGGCATCCTTCCCGCGGCCCTTCGTCCAGCGGCAGGCGTCGGCCAGATTCCCCCAGACGATGTAGCCGTTGCGCTCGCTGCCGGTGAGGGCGGCGGCCTTTTCGAGAACCGGAACAGCGTCGGCATAGCGCCCCGTGTAGATGTACAGGGTGCCCAGATTCGAGTAGACCGACCCGCGCGGGCGAAGCTCGATGGCCTTCCGGAAACTGCTCTCGGCGGCGGCCCATTCGCCCAGCGCCATCTGAACTCCGCCGAGGTTGCGATGAACGATGTAATTGTCGGGCGTGAGCGCCGCGGCTTTGCTCAGCGCCTGCTCCGCCTCGCGATAGCGCGCGTGATCGTTGTAGAACACGCCGAGATCGTTATAGCCGAGCCAGAAATTCGGCCGGTAGCGGATCGCCCGCCGGTAAGTCGCCTCGGCTTCGTTGAGTTTCCCCGCCGCGACCAGCGCATTGGCGAGCCCGCGGCATGCCTCGGCATTCACGGGGTCGTGTTCCAGGGCCGTTCGAAGCTGGCGGATACCCTCTTCCGTCTCTCCTGCCGCGACGGCGATCGCGCCCAGCGTGATTCGTGGCGCCGCCAGGCTGTCATTCCGCGAAAGCGCCTGAATGGCGGCTTCGCGGGCGTGCTCGAGATCCTGCTGGTCGCGGCCGGTCTCGTATTGCTGCCAGTACGCGCTGCTCAGCCCGGCGTAAGCCAGCGCGTACGACGGTTCGGCGTGAATCGCCTTCTGAAAAGACGCAATCGCAAAGCCCAGGTTGCCAGCCTGATCCCACCGCTGTAAGTAGCCGTTCCCGAGCACGTAATAGTCGTAAGCTGTCGCGGTATGAGTGCTCTCCGCGCGCAGCCGGCTCATGGCGGTCGGGTCGGGTGAAAGGCCAACGAGCGCGGCGGCCTCTCTGAGTACTTCGTCCTGCACCGGCGTCGCGGTGATCTTCGCGCTCCGGAGGGACTTCCCGGTTGACGTGCTCACCACATCCAGAATGACTTTGGGCGCTCCCTTCGACTGCCGTTCGATTCTGCCGGTCAGCACGACGGGAACGCCGAAGACGCGCTTCGCATCGGCAATCGATGTCACGCGATTCCGGGCCAGATCGGCCTGAGGAACCACGTTCGCCCCGAGGCTCGCCAGTTTGCCCGCCACGATTCCCGCGAGGCCGTTCCCGAACGCAACGTCCTCGGCCTCTCCGGATGCCGCGACGAACGGCAGCACGGCAAACTCCTTTTCCGGAACGGGCGGCGGGCGACGGAAAATCGCGAAGGTGACGGCGATCGCCAGCAGGACGGCAAATGCGATGGCCCCTCCCAGAAGCAGGTTCCTGCGGCGCTTCGGGGGGGCAATCAGTGGAATCGGCTGCGTCAGGGAACGCGTCGGCGCCGAATCGCTCCACTCGAGCAGCGCCCGCCGGTCGAGAACCACGGCATCGAGGTCAGACGCCAGTTCCTCCGCGCTCTGGTACCGCTGCGCCGGGTCCTTCCGCAGCAATTTCGCGAGTGCGCTCTCGAGATCGGGCGGCGCTTCCGGCCGGAGCAGATGGAGAGGCGGGGGTTCCTCGTGCAGGATCGCGTGGAGCGTCGCGAGTTCCGTGGCGCCGGAGAAAGGGCGCCGCCCCGCCACCAGTTCGTAAAGCACGACTCCCACCGCGAACAGGTCGCCCCGGGGGCTGGTTTCGTTCCGCATCGCCTGTTCCGGGCCCATGTACGCCGCCGTGCCGACCGTGGCGCCGTCGCGCGTGATTTCGGAAGAGTGCGAGGATTTCGCGAGGCCGAAATCCGTAATCCGCAAGGCGCCCTCGGCCGTGAACATGATGTTCTCCGGCTTGATGTCGCGATGCACGATTCCGCGGCGGTGCGCGTGGGCGAGACCTTCCGCGAGCTGGCTTCCGATACGCAGCGCCTCATCGACCGGGAACAGGCGATCCTGCGCCCGATAGCCCCGGATGCGTTCGCGAAGCGTGCCCCCTTCGAGGTATTCGAGGACGAGGAAGCGCCTTCCCTGGTCCTCTTCCATGGCGTGGATCGTGGCGATGTTCGGATGATTGAGAGCCGAGATGGCCCGCGCCTCGGCTTCGAGACGGGCAAGGCGTTCGGGACTCGCGGCGATCTCGGGCGGCAGGAATTTCAACGCGACGAAACGGTGCAGAAAGAGGTCCCGGGCCTTGTAAACAACGCCCATGCCGCCTTCGCCGAGTTTCTCGACGATCTCGTAGTGGGAGACAGTTTGGCCGGCGGTCATGGGTCTCGGAGCCAACCGGAGGCGCGGTTCCTTCGGCCCGCGATTCAGCTACCGGGTCTGTAGCTGCACCAGTTGGTTATTGTTCTGTTGAGCGGCGTCCGGAGCAGGGATGGTCTGCGGCGCTCGCCAGAAATCCATGTAGGAAGTGTAATGCACGCACGCGACGGTACAGCGGGGAGCACATCCCTTTTGGGTGATAAACTCACGCCGGATGTCTTCGACGGTGTACTCCGCCAGAGGCTTGGCAGGATAGCCCCGCTGCTGCGAACAGTAGTGCACCAGACCGTCTTCGCACACGTAGAGGTAGCGGGCGCCGGAGCGGCACTTCCAGGTGTTTTCGATGCCGTGCGCGATGTTGTCCTGAAAGTAGTTCAGGCGGGCATAATTCTTCTTGCCCATGTCCCGGACCTGGAGATAGATGCTCTGCTCTTCGTCCGAGAGCGGCTGTAACTGACCGTCGCCGTCGTGGATGATACCGACGGTAGAAGTGAAGCCGAGTTCCACGGCGCGCCTCGCCACCACGATCGCGTCATGCGGATTGTGAATGCCGCCGCCCACCACGGAGTTGATGTTGACGTGAAAATCCGCGTGTTCGGCGAGAAGCTGCAGCCGGAAGTCGAGCGTCTTGAGACTCTTCTTCGACACGTCGTCCGGCTTCACGTTGTCGATCGAGATCTGCATGTGATCGAGCCCGGCGCGGTTCAGCGCTTTGATGCGATCGGCGTTCAGCAGATAACCGTTCGTGATCATACCCGCCAGTCGCCCGTGATGACGGCGGATGCGGGCAATGAGCTTATCGAGATCGGGATGCAGCAGCGGTTCACCGCCGCTGAAAGAAATAATGCTCGTCCCGAGAGCGGCCAGCAGATCGATCCGCCGGATCATTTCTTCCGTCGGAACGGGCTTCGAGAAATCGTCGAATTCGTTGCAGTACGTGCAGGAAAGATTGCAGCGCCGGATCGGAATAATGTGCGCCAGAACGGGATGGTCCGTGGACCGTAAACCGTTGGCCAGCATACGCCATTCGCGCGTGCTGCGATGCGCGGCAATCAGACTTCTCCTCACGCGGGTTCCGAGTGTCGGCATAGTGAGCGGAAATGACTATTACAACACACTTAAGATGCGGATATCCCCGTTTCAGATGCCGGTTTCGTGGTCGGAGTCGCGATGGGCCGTATCCAGTGTGAAAGCCGGACTACATACGGCGATGTACTCCGCTCCTTCGGGTTCCGGCGTACTGTAGCGGACCCACTCGCCTCGGTGTGTCACTATCGCCTGTCCGGGATGAACGTCAATGACGCCCTCCCGGTGTTCGACCCGCAGCATTCCCTGCAGAACGATTGTGTACTCATCGAAATCGGGAGTCTGCCCCGGCTCGACCCAGCCGCCCGGACTGCGCATGTGAGCGATGCTGAGTGAATTCGTGTCGGAATTGACGCGGCCTACGTATTCATCGATCAGTTTCGGTTT
>DASZUZ010000745.1:0-3919 GCA_035547415.1 Bryobacteraceae bacterium
CGGGGCGCTTCGAAATCGCCCGCGACATTCTGCTGGCGTTCAGCAGCGCGGCGGACATGGGCATGCTGCCCAATCGTTTTCCCGACGGCGGAGACCAGCCCGAATACAACACGGCGGACGCTTCTTTGTGGTTTTTCGAGGCGGTGCGCAAGTTCGTCGAGTATACCGGCGAGTACGCCTTCGTGCGCGACAACCTCTACGACACGATGAAAAGCATCCTCGCGTGGCATCTGAACGGCACGCGCTACGGGATTCATTGCGACACCGACGGTCTGCTCTCAGCGGGCGGTCCCGATACGCAACTCACGTGGATGGACGCGAAGATTGGCGATTTCGTGGCCACGCCGCGCTATGGCAAGCCGGTCGAAATTCAGGCGCTCTGGTACAACGCGCTGCGATTCACCGAAGCGCTGGCCCGGCGGTTTGAGGATCCGGAAGAGGAAAAGCTTCTCGCCGGTATCGCCCCGCGGACACTCGAAAGCTTCAACGCGGCATTCTGGAACGAAGAGGCGGGCTGCCTGTTCGATGTGGTGAACGAAGACGGGAAAGACGCGTCCATTCGTCCCAACCAGGTGATCGCTCTATCGCTGGGCTACGGCATGGTTCCGGAGGAGCGGGCGCTGCAGATCCTCTACGTCGTTGAGCGTGAACTTCTGACGCCGTATGGTCTGCGCACGCTCTCGCCGTCCGACCCGCATTACTGCGGACATTGCGATGGCGGTCCGTTCGATCGCGATTCAAGTTATCACCAGGGGACTGTATGGCCATGGCTGCTCGGACCGTACGTCACGGCCTGCGCGAAGATCCGGGGCGAGGTTCGCAACTCCGATTACTGGATGATTCCCCTGCAGCAGTATCTGAACGAAGCAGGGGTGGGAACACTCCCGGAGATCTTCGACGGCGACGCGCCGCATCGGGCCAGAGGCTGTATCGCGCAGGCGTGGAGCGTCGCGGAGATTCTCAGGGTCATCTCGGAAGACCTGCTCGCGAAACCCGGATCGGCTGCCTAACGAAGCACCCGTAATTCGCGCACCGGTTCCGGCTTTGCGAACCGGGCGCCGATGCCGAGGGACGCATTGAAGAGCGCCCGAACTGGGATGACTCCGGCAAGGCGATGGTCGGCGATCGCCGCGAGGCCCATCGACGCCATACAACCGCAGGAAGCGCAATCCGGGTTCCCGCCGAACTGGCAGGGAGCGATCCTTGTCTCCAGGTCCGCTGAAATCGATTTCGTCGTGCGCGCGAAAACGCATTCCCTGGGACTGTGCGGCGGCTTCAGGAATTGCCGCAGGAGCGGCTCCGGCATGTCGACCTTGGGATACGTCTTCCTCAGCCGGACCAGGTCGCTCACAATCCGCTCTCGCTCCCCGGCAGTCAATATTTCAGGCAATCGATCGCCCTGCTGCGGAGTGAACAAACTGAACCAGACTCTCCGGATCTGCGGGCGCGGCGTCCAGAATTCCAGAAACTCCTCGAGATATCCGGGACGTTTCGCCATCTGTCCGGTGATCGTGCAGTGAATCGTCACGGTGTGATCGACGATGTTTTTGAGGATGCGCTCATAGGTGGCGGGCGCGCGCCGCGCATCGTGTTCCGGCTGCAATCCATCGATCGACACGGCGACCGTGAGATTCGGCAAGGTAATCCAGCCGGACGGCAGAACCCGGAATGCGCTGGTGACGACCTGCACGTGAATCCCCCGGGCAATGAGCGCCGGTACGATCTGATCGAGTTCGCGATACCGCACGAGAGGATCCCCGCCGACCAGTGAAACGTGAAGGGGCTTCAGCCTGTCGGCAAGTTCCAGCACGCCGTTGATCAACTCGTCGCCCTTGTAATCGCTCAACCCGCGCAGTGTGATCTCGCCGCCCAGATGAGCCGGATCGTATGCATAACATCCAGGGCAGCGAAGGGGACATTCGCGCGTAATTTCAATCGAGAGCGACGGGTGCTCGCCTTTCAATATCTTTCCCCACGCCTGCAACACTTCACGAGTCCGCACTAAACCAATTCAGCCTTTCGCATGGTGTCACCGCCCGCAATTCTGCCACCCATCGGGATGATTCGAATCCGAAATCGAATTCCGATTGCCAGATTGATGCGGATGAAACAGAGATAGTTCCAGTTGTTTTCGGCACACCGGCTGCCGAAAAGGGGAAAAAGCACACTCAGTACAAACGGCGTTGCGTCATGGCTTCCGCCAGAACGGCTCTGGCCTCTTCCAGTTCGCGGCCGAGCAGCGGCAGGCGGGGCGGGCGCACGCGATGGCTTCCCATCCCGACTTCCTGCTGGACGAATTTAATCAGTTGGACAAACTTGGGAACGGTATCCATTCGCAGCAGCGGCAGAAACCAGCGATAGATTTCGAACGCTTTGTCCTTGTCGCCCGCTACCGCCAGATCGAACAGTTCGACCGACTCCTTCGGGAAAGCGTTCACAAGACCTGCGATCCAGCCCACCGCCCCGGCATACACGGCTTCCACAATCATGTCGTCAACGCCGCACAGGATCTCGAGCCGGGGACCCGCCAGAGCCCGAAGCGCGGCGATTCGCCGCACGTCCGCGCTGGACTCCTTCACGGCGCGCAGGGTGGGATTCACATCCATCAATTCCACCACCTGAAACGGCAGAAAATCGACGCCATAAGCAATTGGATTGTTATAAAGCATGGCGGGAACCGGCGTCGCGGACAGGACCGCGCTGACGTGCTCACGCATCTCCCTCCAGTCACCGGCGTATACGTACGGCGGCAGAACCATTAATCCGTCGCAGCCCGCCTGCTCCGCCATCTTCGCGATCCCGACCGCTTCTGCCGTGCTGAGCGCCGACACGCCGGATACAACGCATGCGCGGTTGCCGATGGCGGAGACGCAGGTTTCGAGGACCCGTTTCTTTTCGTCCAATGTCAGCGTCGCGCCTTCGCCCAGAGACCCGAGCGCAACCACGCCGGTACAACCGTTGTCGACGAGCGACTCGCAATGCCTTGCCAGAAAGGCGTAATCGACCGACATGTCGTCCCGGAACGGGGTAGTGATGGCGGGAATCACCCCGCGCCAGACCATGGGTTGCATATTCACGAGATAGTGTGACACTTTAGCTGTCTGCAGGCCACTAGTACGAGTGATGGCGCGAATACTCCGTCACGGCCGCCCGGCGGAGTTCCTTAAAGACGCCAGGAAGGAGCATCGATGCCTCGTCCCCATGGTTCCGGAGTTCGCGGCGCAAGCCTTTCGCGAAGCTCGCCTCTTTTCGACGGCCCGTTCGGCCGTATTTTCCGGGCTCTGCCTCCGGCAGATTTCGGTCCGACCGACAACGATTCGATCCAGGCTCTGACGGCCCTCGCCGCAAAGATGACAGCGGACCCGGACCCTCCAAAGGACGGTCCCGATCCGGAAGAAGGCGGCATCCCCGCCGCCTATACCTATCTGGGTCAGTTCATCGATCACGACCTCACGTTCGATCCCGCCAGCAGCCTGCAGAGACAAAACGATCCCGACGCGCTGGTCGATTACCGGACGCCGCGGTTCGACCTGGACAATGTCTACGGCCGGGGACCGGACGATCAGCCCTATTTATATGAGGACGGCCGGATGTTCGTTCTCGGCGAGCCGATTACTGGAGCTGCGGCGAATCCGAACGGGAAAGATTTGCCGAGGAGCAATCCCGCGAACGGTATTCAGCGGGCCATCATCGGAGACCCGAGGAACGACGAGAATATCATCGTTTCTCAGTTACAGGGGCTCCTCCACCGGTTCCACAACAAGGTCGCCGCCGATAACACGGGCTGGGATTTCAGCCGCGTCCAGCGCGAGGTCCGCTTTCATTATCAGTGGCTCGTGCTGCACGATTTCCTGCCGGCGGTGATTGACGCGGATGTCCTTCACGGCGTGATGCCACTCGCCGACGACGGCGCCCTCAT
>DASZUZ010000746.1:0-2277 GCA_035547415.1 Bryobacteraceae bacterium
CGATCAGCCGCCCGTACCGAAACTGGAGAGTATCGGATTCGATACCTGGGGAGTGGACTACGCGCTGATTGGCGAAAAGGGCCAGTTGCTCGAAAACCCCTACCACTACCGCGACCATCGGACGGATGGCATGGTCGAAGCGGTCTGCGGCATTGTTCCTCGCGAGAAGATCTATTCGATCACCGGCATTCAGTTCATGCCGATCAACACGCTTTACCAGATCTTCGCCGCGTCACGTGCCACGCCGCGCCTCCTCGATGCCGCCGACGCGCTGGTCACAATTCCGGACCTTTTTAACTACTGGCTGACGGGGAACCTTGGCGCGGAATACACGAACGCGACAACCACCCAGTTCATGGATGCGCGAACGCGCTCGTGGGCTACCGGGCTATTCCATGAACTCGGCCTCCCACCGCGTCTCCTGCCGCAAATCTTCGAGCCCGGTACCGTAATCGGTCAGCTTCAGCAAACCGGCACGCCGGTCGTCGCCCCGGCCTGCCATGACACGGGATCCGCCGTGGCAGCCGTCGCGACACAGGGTAAAGCGGCGTTCCTGAGTTCAGGCACGTGGTCGTTGCTCGGGACGGAAGTTGCGGCGCCGGTCATAACGCCCCGTGCCCTCGAGTTGAATTTCACGAACGAAGGTGGCGTCTGTGGAACCACGCGGCTGCTCAAGAATATCGGAGGGCTCTGGCTCCTGCAGTCCTGCCGGCGGTGCTGGCTAGACGAGGGCCACGAATACTCGTATGACGACCTGCTCGCGGCTGCCGCTGCGGAGACGCGCTCCTTTACCACTCTGATCGATCCGGACAATTCATCCTTCTTCAGCCCGATGAGCATGGTGCACGCGATTGCCGATTTCTGCCGTCGTACCGGCCAGCCGGAACCGGATACTCCGGGCGCGTGCACGAAGGCAATCCTCGAAAGCCTGGCGTTCAAGTACCGCGTCGTCCTTGAGTCGCTCGAAGAACTCATCGGTCATCGCCTCTCCGAAATTCGCATCATCGGGGGTGGATCGAAGAACCGCCTGCTCAACCAGTTCACCGCAAACGCCACTGCCCGCTCCGTAATAGCCGGCCCGGTCGAAGCGACGGCGCTCGGGAATCTCGCGATGCAGATGCTGGCGACGGGCGCGGTGACTTCGCTGGCCGATGCGCGCGCCGTTATCGACCGATCGTTTCCGACCGAGCGCTTCGAGCCAACCGACTCCGACCGTTGGGAAAAACAGTACGCCCGCTTCCGATGCATGATTACGACGTAGCGCTCAAACTGCTGCTGCAATCGTTCGCCTCGATGACGATTCAGCAGGTCGCCGGAGGCGCGATTACGAAGTGGCTCAACGTCGAACTTCCGGAACTGCGCAATACGCGTGTCGATCTGCTCGGCGAAACCTCCGCGGGCGAGTTGGTGCATATCGAACTGCAGAGCGGCAACGACGCGAAGATGGCGCTGCGCATGGCGGAATACTGCCTTCGCGTTTACCGGTTGTTCAACGCGCTTCCGCGCCAGATCCTCCTCTATGTCGGGGCGGACCCGGTGTCGATGAATTGCGAGTTGTCGGGTCCCGATCTGTCGTTCCGGTATCGCATCGTCGACGTCCGGGAGTTTGATGGTGATCGGTTGGTTGAGAGCGATGCGGTCGGCGATAATGTGATTGCAATCCTTGCGCGGCTGCGTGATCGGGGCGAAGCAGTCCGGCGGATCGTCGGTAAGATTGCGGCGCTGGAGGCGGCGGACCGTGAAACCGCGCTGAAGGCGTTGATGCTTCTGGCGGGACTCAGGAGCCTCGAAGACGTCGTGGAAGAGGAGGTTAGCAAGGTGCCGGTATTGAACGATATCCTGGAAAATCGGGTTCTCGGCCGCGAATATAACCGTGGTCGTGAGGAAGGCCGTGAAGAAGGCGTTGACGAAGAAGCGCTGGCCTTTCTCTGCAGACTGATCCGGAAGCGGTTCGGCTCCGTGCCGGATGGACTCGAACAGCGTCTGGCCTCCCGATCGAAGTCCGAACTCGAAGAACTGGGCGAACGACTTCTCGATATCCGCAGTCTGGAAGAACTCTGGTCGGCGGTCAACGCGCATTGCTGATCTCGCTTTTTATCACCTGCTATAACGACACGCTGTTTCCTGAAACCGGAAAAGCTGTCGTCCGCGTCCTCGAACGACTCGGGCACACTGTCGAATTTCGCGCCGCGCAAACCTGCTGCGGCCAAATGCACTACAACACCGGCTATCAGAAGGAAGCGTTCCCGATGCTGCGCAACTTCCTCAATGTCTTCC
>DASZUZ010000747.1:0-1701 GCA_035547415.1 Bryobacteraceae bacterium
GTTGTTCGAACCGGAAATGACCGAGGCCGCTTCCAGACCGCAGAATATCGAGGACCGGCTGCGGGAGGCTTTGACCACAGGGCGATTCCGCCTCTTCTACCAGCCCCAGTACGGATTGGACGGCCAGCTTCTCGGCTTCGAGGCGTTGCTCCGCATTCATGGACTGGAACGCGAACTCGGCCCGTCGGAATTCATTCCCATCGCCGAGGAGAGCGGGCTGATCGTGGAAATGGGGGCCTGGGTACTCTCTGAGGCATGCAGCCAGATGAGCCGGTGGCGCAGGGATGGATTCGGCGATGTACGGGTAGCCGTAAACGTGTCAGTGGTGCAACTGGCGCACGCCGGGTTTGAAAAGTACCTGCTGGAAGTGATTGAGAAAACCGGCATCGACCCGGCCCATCTGGAACTCGAGTTGACGGAAACGGCACTCGTGAAGGACACCGGAAATTCAGCCGGGCTGCTCAACCGCATCCGCGAACACGGCATTCAGGTGGCTCTCGACGATTTCGGCACGGGATTCTCGCCGATGCGATATCTGCATCAGCTCCCGGTTGACGTCGTGAAGATCGATCGGGTCTTCATCAGAGACCTGGACGGCAGCCCGAGCAGCCTGCCGCTCGTGGAAGGCATGGTGAAGCTGGCGAGGAATCTCTCGCTCAAAGTAGTGGCCGAAGGCGTGGAAACGCGCGGCCAGCTTGAAATCCTGAGGCACATTGGCTTTGACGCGGCGCAGGGAAATCTGCTTTCGCCGCCGGTCGGCGCGGAGCGCGCCGAAGAGCTTCTGCGCGAAAGCAGAGAAGAGCCGCGGAGCGCTCCCGCGGCGGCCCGCTGATATCATCAGCAACGAACACGATGAAGCGAATTCTCCTTACCGCGCTGCTGGCGGCGGGCGCCGCGTCAGCCCAGAACCAATCCATGCTTCAGGACACGCAGACCATCCCGCTCTGGCAGGGGCAAGCTCCGGGCGCGCAGGGCACGGAGGATCGCGACATCCCCACTCTTACGGTGTACCTGCCGCGGAGCCTGCCCCAGCAGGGCGTCACGGCGGTGGTCGTGTGCCCGGGCGGAGGGTACGGCGCGCTCGCGATGAACCACGAGGGACGCCAGGTCGCGAATTATCTGAATTCGCTGGGTATCGCGGCGTTCGTGCTGAAGTACCGGCTGGGGCCGCGTTACCACCATCCGATCGAACTGGGCGATGCGCAGCGGACGATCCGAACGGTACGCGCGAAGGCAGCCCAATGGCGCATTGCGCCGGACCGCATCGGCATCATGGGATTCTCGGCGGGCGGCCATCTGGCTTCGACTGCCTCCACTCATTTCGACGCGGGCAATGCCGGCGCGGCTGACGAAATCGACCGCGCGAGCAGCAGACCGGACTTCTCGGTGCTCGGTTATCCGGTGATCTCGCTCGTGGCCCCGTGGACCCATCAGGGTTCAAAGAAGAATCTGCTGGGCGAGAACCCGGATCCCGAACTGGCGAAAAGCCTGTCCGGCGAAAACGCCGTGACCGCGCAGACGCCGCCCACGTTTATCTTCCAGACGAACGCCGACACCACGGTTCCTGCCGAGAACAGCGTCTACTACTACCTCGCGCTGCGAAAGGCGGGGGTCAAAGCCGAGATGCACATCTTTCAGAACGGTCCTCACGGCGTCGGTCTGGGGATGGATAATCCCGCATTGTCGGAGTGGCCGAAGCTG
>DASZUZ010000748.1:0-3930 GCA_035547415.1 Bryobacteraceae bacterium
CGGCCGGCCCGGCAACTGGCTCCCGGTCTGGATAAAAGTAATGGCCGGATCGTGATTGATCGCCTCGGTATAGACGCCTCGCAGCAGACAGATCTCGTCGGCGACTTTGCCCGTGTGCGGCAGCAGTTCACTCAGCCAGTGGCCGCTCTCGCCGTACTGTTTGAAGTTATAGATGGTCGGAACAACCGGAAACCGGTCCTGCTGCGCCACCATGCCCGTGACCCGCTGCGTGCCAAAAACCGAGGGCGGGATGTCCTGATCGAAGCGACCCTTCATCTGCGGCTTGTAGTCCAGCAGATCGAGATGCGAGGGGCCCCCTGCCTGAAACAGGAAAATCACGCGTTTGGCGCGGGGCGGAAAATTCGGAAACGCGGCGTCGGCAGCCATCGCTTCCGAGCCTCCGAGCAGCGAATGCAGGGCTGCGATACCCACTCCGTATCCGGTGCGCGAAAGGAAGTCCCGGCGCGAAGCATAGCGAGAATAATTGCGGCATTCCATCGGGATCTCCTTCAGCCTTTGGTGATCGTTTCGTCCATGTTCAGAATAACGTTCGCGACTGCCGTGTACGCGGCCAGTTCGCTCACCGGAATCGACTGGTCAGAGCCGGACGCGCCCACCGCCAGTAACGACCGCGCGGACGACTCGTCGGCGCGATAAGCCGCAAGCATCCGAGTGAGAGTCGATCGCAGGATGGCCGTTTCGCTCGCATCGGGCAGCCGTCCCGTTGCGAGCCGGAACGCGAACGCGATCCGATCGTCGGCTCCCGCCCCGCCCTCGTGAATCGAGCGTTCCGCCAGTTTGCGCGCGGCCTCCACGAAGATCGGGTCGTTGAGCAGCGTCAGCGCCTGCAGGGGCGTGTTCGTGATCGACCGTCGTACGATGCACACCTCGCGGTCCGGCGCATCGAAGACATTCATCGTCGGATGCGGCACCGTTCTCTTCCAGAACGTATACAGACTGCGGCGGTACAGATCGTCGCCTTTGCTTTCTACATATTTCGTCCCCGGATAGCTGGCCGCTACGACGATGCCTTTGTAGAGATCGGCCGGCTGATACGGAAACACGCTCGGGCCGCCAATGCGCGGCTTCAGAAGCCCCGCGATCTGCAGCGCCTGATCGCGAATGATTTCGGCGGGAAGCCGGAAACGCGGTCCCCGCGCAAGCAGCCGGTTTTCCGGATCGCGCGCAACCAGTTCGGGGGGCGCCGCCGAATCCTGCCGGTAAGTCGCCGAGAGAACAATGCGCTTCATCAGAGCTTTCACGTTCCAGCCGGAATCCACGAACTCCCGCGCCAGCCAGTCGAGCAACTCGGGATGACTGGGCCATTCGCCCTGCATGCCGAAGTTGTCGCTGGTCTTGACCAGTCCTTCACCGAACAGTTGCTGCCAGAAACGATTGACCACCACGCGCGACGTAAGCGGGTGATCGGGTTTGGTGAGCCACTGCGCGAGACCCAGCCGGTTGTGCGGAGCGCCCACCGGCCATGCGCCGAGCAGTTGCTCGGGAACGCCCGGCTCCACTTTTTCTCCGGGAGTGTCGTATCCGCCGCGAATCAGAATGTGCGTCTCCCGCGGCGTGGGCATCTCCTGCATCACCATTACGGTGGGAGCCTCACGCTGCAATGCGAGCCATTCGCCCCGCAGCCTCTCGCGTTCGGCCCGCTCGTTCACATAGACCGGATCGGATGCCTCCAGCGAAGCGTCCCGGAGCCAGCCCGTCTCGATTGTGGATGCCTTCTTCTCCCGTTGTCTGGCCAGCGCATACGGAATGGCGCGGCTCCGAAAGGCGCTCTCGATTTCAGCGTCGCTCAGCGCGCGGTTCCAGATCGCGATTTCATCCAGCCGGCCCGCATAGCGCGCGCTCTTCGGGTGATTGTCCCAGCCGACCCGAAACGTGGTGAGCGTCGGCTTGTTTCCATCCGGCAACGCAAGGTCGTCGTTGATGACACGTGTGGGTAATTCGCGTCCGTCGGCAAAGATCCGTACCCAAGATGCCTGCGAGCGCATCTCGCCTTTGCCCGGAGCGCCCTGATAGAGCACCGTGACGTGCCGCCACTGCCCGGGCGTGATACCCGCTCCTTCCGAGCGCACCCGAATCGAATACGCCGGGAACCGGTCGCTCAGCCGAAACTCCACTTCCCCGCCGGTCAGATGCAGTTCGGTTCCGTGCCCGTAGCTGACGGCGGCGGGATTTTGGGAATAGTCGATCGCCGAAAGAAGCGCCACGTCCATATCGGCTGCCGACGGGTTCAACCAGAGACTCATCGTGAGCGGATCCCGCCGCGAGACCGGGACGCCTTTACCTGCCGTCTGCAGGCCCGTTGCAGCCTCGGACGGCGCACAGGCGTGGCCGGCCAGGCCCTCGGCGGATCCGAACCCGTTCTGCGGAGAGTCTTTGAAATCGCTCGCCGACTCGCACGAGATCGACATCGCGGCTCCCTGCGGAACCGTAGCCGCCCCGGCCACGCGAAGCAGCGGCGAACCGCTGCTGTCGCGCCAGCGCCACCCCTTCTCGCGAGACGCGATGCTCCCGGAAACCTTGTCGATGGCCGACTGAAGCGACTGCAGCTTCTTCTGCTGTTCCGCCGTGGGCGCCGGGATGATCGGCACCGCGTTCGCCACGCGGCCGTCCTCGCCCATCTCCGGAACGTTATTGAAGAACGCGTAGAACCGGTAATGGTCGCGCTGCGTAATGGGATCGAACTTGTGATCGTGGCAGTGGGCGCATTCGAGAGTCAGGCCCAGCCACGCCATGCCGAGCGTGCGGACTCGATCGGTCACGTACTCGACGCGGTACTCCTCATCGATGATGCCGCCTTCCGAGTTGATCACGTGATTGCGCTCGAAACCCGTGGCAATGCGCTGGTCGAGGGTCGGATGAGGAAGCAGGTCTCCGGCCAGCTGCTCGGTCAGGAAGCGATCGTACGGCTTGTTCTCGTTGAAGCTCTTGATTACCCAGTCGCGCCAGCGCCACATGGATCTTTCGGAGTCGTTGTTAAATCCGTGCGTATCGGCGTAACGCGCGACGTCCATCCAGTCCATCGCCATTCGTTCGCCGTAGGCGGGCGAAGCAAGCAGGCGGTCGACGGCAGCGTTATACGCGGCTTCACCGCGAGCCTGAACCTCTTTCTCAAAAGAGTCCAGTTCGGCTGGAGAAGGCGGTAATCCGGTGAGGTCCAGCATCACGCGGCGCAGCCAGGTTCGGGGCGACGCCGCAGCGCTCGGATGAAGACCTTCCGCTTCCAGACGCCGGAGCACAAAGGCGTCGATGGGCTGTTTGATCCAGCCCGGATCGCTGGTGCGCGGAATTGCCGGACGCACCGGCGGCACGAAAGACCAGTGCGCATTGTACTTGCCGCCCTCTTCAATCCAGCGTTTGAGGATTGCGATCTGCTCCTCCGTCAGGTTCCGGTTCGAGAATACGGGCGGCATGCGACGGCTTTTGTCCGCCGTGATCCGCTTATAAATTTCACTGGATTCGGGTTTCCCTGGCGAGAGCGCCACGTGTCCGCCCCGGTCGGCGGTTGCAGTTTCGAAGGAATCCAGCCGCAGGCCGGCCATGCGTTTCTTGCTGTCCTGTCCGTGGCACGGGAAGCAGTTTTCCGAAAGGATCGGCCGGACGTCGCGATCGTAATTCAGCGGCTCTTTCTGCGCCGCCGCGACCAGCGGAAACGCGAACGCGCAGAACGTGATTCCGATCCGCCAGCGGTGGGAGCGGCCGACTCCTCGCCCGTGGTAGCGATGCTTTCGGACAGTACTGCGGATCATGGCATCCATCATATGTAAGTCCACGCGAAGCGCGAGGCGGCGCAATCGCCGGAGCGATTCGGCGCAGCGTCGGAAAGCCTGTTCCCGGCTCCGTTTCGCATCGCACCGCAATCGACTGGAAACACGGCGTTCCCCACAAAACCTGGTCCCGCGCGTGAATCCC
>DASZUZ010000749.1:0-4819 GCA_035547415.1 Bryobacteraceae bacterium
CGGCACATCCGGCAAGGCATCGAAGGCCAGATCGACGCAGACAGGCTCCGCGCCGTCTCGGACTGCATCAGCCCCGTTCACTACATGGACCGTTTTGCGGATCTGCGCACACGCGCGTTTTTCCTCTACGCGACCTACGACACGACATTTCCCGTGCATCTTTCGCGCGAGATCGTGGGCCACATCCAGCGTCGCGGCGTCGATCACAAACTCGTGGTCATGCCCTGCGGACACTATACGCTGGGTGAGTCGCCGTTCAAATTCATCGCCGGGTACCAGATCTGCTCGTTTCTCAAACGAAACCTTTAGAGCGCATCTTCGGCGCTCCGCGTTTAGCGGCCGGCGGTTTTGGCTGCCTCGACGTTGATTTTGGCTTGTGCGATGGCCGTCAGCTTCCGGTCCATCTCCTCTTCTTCCTGCAGCGTCTGTTGCAGAATGCGGGCTGCGCGATCAAAACCGAGCTGGTCGGCATAGGTTCGGACACAACCATAAACCGCGATTTCATAGTGTTCGACCCGCTGCGCCGCCGAGATCAACGCGGCGTCGCGGACCATCGCGGGCACGTCCTGTTTGAGCAGATCGCGGCCCTCCTTAACGATTCCGCTGATGCCTTCACAGGTTTCGCCTTTGACCTTTTCGGAGTGCATTTCAAAGACTTCCTCGAGGCGGTTGCTGTGAATTTGCGTCAGATCCAGGTGTTCCTGCAAAGCTTTTTTCAGATCGTCGGAGGTAGCGCTCTCGATCATCTTCGGAAGCGCCTTGAGAATCTGATGCTCGGCGTCATAGAGATCGTGTAGTTCAGTCACATACAGATCGAAAAGAGACTGCATTTTCATATCGTCAGGCTCCTGTTCCCGAGGTTTCCCTGGGCCGTACTGGACCGGACCCGGCACTGAAACCGTCCTCAGTATGCAGCAAATATGAGACTGCGACGCGCTCAGGGATCGCCTGTGGGTGCGCCGGAGAACAATCCGGCGCCGGATGACTAAGCTCCACCAGTTCAAGCTGCCAGACGGCTCGATCGCCCTGTTTCCGTTCTGTGAGATTCCGCGCGGTTCCAGATGTTTTCATTGCACTCGCCTGAAGCGGCGAACGGCGTAAACTCCAGGAATGGCCGCAAAACTCGCGTTCGTGCATACGAGCCACGTCCTGATTCCGCTCTTTTCGAAGCTGGCGAGCGAGATCATCCACGAGGTAGAGATCTTTCACATTTCAGACGAATCTCTCATTCGGAATACGATCGCCGCGCAGCGCCTGACCGCCTCCACGACCCGCCGACTGGCGAAGACGATCGAATCCGCGTTCGAGGGCGGCGCCGATGCCGTCATGGTCACCTGCTCTTCGATCGGTCCCGGCGTCAACGCGGCTCGCGCACTCTTTGACGCTCCCGTCCTGCGCGTCGACGAGCCGATGGCGGAGCTTGCGGTGCAGACCGGCAAACGGGTCGGCGTGGCCGCGACGCTGCGGACAACGCTCGAACCGACGATTGCACTGATTGAGCTGACCGCGTTACAGCAGAACCGCGCGGTGGAGATCATTCCGTCGCTGGCGGAAGGCGCCTTTGAGGCTGTCCTCGCCGGCAACACCGAGCGCCACGACGCTTTGCTCGTCCAGGCGTTGAATGAGTTGCGACGGAAGGTCGACGTGGTCGTGCTGGCGCAGGCATCGATGGCTCGCGTCCTCCCGCAGCTTTCCACCGCTGACGGGCCACCCATCCTTTCCAGTCCGGAACTCGCCGTGCGGAATGCGCGCCGTGTTTTGCTGGGTAATCCGGCCATAGCTCGCTGATATTCTCGTCAACGTTGAAACAGCGTCGACAGGCACTGCTTCTTTTGGCCGCCCTCGCGGTGATCACGTTTCTCGATCGCATCAGCATCGCCTCCGCGGGGCCTCGCATTCAGGCGGATCTTCACATCTCGGCAGAACAGTGGGGGTGGGTGCTCGGCGCATTCATCCTCGCCTATGGCCTCTTTGAGGTTCCGACAGGAGCGATGGGAGATCGGAAAGGTCCGCAGGGCGTCCTGACGAGAATCGTCCTGTGGTGGTCGGCTTTCACCGCGCTGACCGGCGCCGCATCGGGATTTGCCCCGCTGGTCACGATCCGATTCCTCTTTGGCGCGGGCGAAGCAGGTGCCTACCCCAACATGGCGGGCGTCGTTGCGCGATGGTTCCCCGCCGCGGAACGAGCGCAGGCGCAGGGTTTCATCTGGGCCGCCAGCCGGTTTGGCGGCGCTCTTGCGCCGCTTCTGGTCGTGCCGCTGCAAATGTGGATCGGGTGGCGATGGACTTTCGTCGTTTTCGGCTTCATCGGGGTTGCCTGGACAATCGCCTGGCGAACGTGGTGGCGGAATCTGCGAGCCGGAGATCCCTCCGGGGGCGCCGCGACGGGCAAGGTTGCGCCCGCCCACTCCCGAACCCCATGGTCCGAACTGTTTCGCCAGCCCCAGCTCTGGCTAATCTTCGTGATGTACTTCTGTTACGCGTGGGGTTCCTGGTTTTTCTTCGGCTGGTTCCCGACGTGGCTCGTAAAAGGCGCCGGATTCAGTGAAGCTGAGATGGGAATCTACTCGGCGCTCCCGTTCCTTCTCGGCACGGCCGGAAATATCGCCGGCGGATTTCTCAGCGACCGCATGGTGGCGTCTTTCGGCCTGAAGAGGGCACGGCGCCTTGTGGGCTGCGGCAGCCTCGTTATTTCCTCCCTGCTGTTGATTGGCATGACGCTGACGCACCAGCGCGCCGCAGTCGTCACGCTTTCGTCGCTCGGGTTCGGAGTTGCGGACCTGATGCTGCCGACTGCGTGGGCCCTGTGCCTGGATATCGGGGGCGAACATGCCGGAGTCGTGACAGGCGTCATGAATTCCGCCGGACAATTCGGCGGGTTTGTCTGCGCCATCGTGTTCGGATATGTCGTACAGGCGACCGGCAACTATAATGTCCCCCTGTGGGGAGTAGCTGGTATGGTGATGCTCGCCGCGCTGCTGTTTACCCGGATCGATGCCAGCCGTCCGCTGTTCGGACGCGCGTTGCATACAAGCGCCCAACACTGAGTCAGGACCTCTGGCGGGGTGGATTTATCGGATAAACTGGCACTGCTTCGATGACGCGAATCATCATCATGATGTGCTGCGCCGCAATCTGCACGGCGGCGCAGGTCCCGGAAGCGGGAAAGAGAGAATTCGTCGCCCGCTGCGCCGGCTGTCACGGTGAGGACGGCGCGGGCGGAGGGCATGGCCCCGCAATCATCAATCTTCGCCAGCCCCGCGCAACAACGCTCGATGCCGTGCGCAACGTCATTCTGAAGGGCATTCCCGAAGGAGGCATGCCGGCGTTTCCAATTGGCGATGCCGAGGCTGCATCCATCGCCCGGTTCGTCATGACCCTGAAGGCCCCCGCAACCTCGCGTGCCGCGGCGACGCAACCGGAAGGCGATCCCGCGGCTGGCGAACGCTTCTTCAACGGACAGGGCCATTGCGCCAGTTGCCACATGGTTCGGGGGCGCGGCGGCGTGCTCGGTCCGGACCTCTCTGCCATCGGCCGGACACGTACCCGCGCTCAGCTCGAGCAGGCCCTTCGCAACCCCGGTTCGACAGCTTCGAAAAGCCGCGCGGTCCGTGTGCTTCTGCGCGACGGGCGCACGATCCGGGGCATGGCGAAGAATGAGAGCGCCTTCGACCTCCAGATTCTCGGGACAGATGGTGACCTCCATCTGCTGCTGAAAGCCGCTATCGACGGGATCGTTCGCGAAAACTCTCTGATGCTGAAGGTCGAAGCGTCTCCTGCCGAAATGCGCGATCTGATCGCTTATCTCAGCCGGCTCGATTTTGACGCGAAAGCGCCCCTGAGCGGAGTGGAGGTCGGCCCCGGCATTCCCTTCGCCGACATATCGAATCCGAAATCCGGCTCCTGGCCCACTTACAACGGCAACCTGAGCGGCAATCGTTTCAGTCCGCTCGACCAGATCAACACTTCGACCATCGACCGGCTCGCGCCCAAATGGATGTTCACGCTTCCCGGCGCGCCGCGAAGTCTGCAAGTGACTCCGGTCGTGGCGGCAGGCGTGATGTACGTGACTTCCGTCAATGAGGCATACGCGCTCGATGCCCGCAGCGGCCGTGATATCTGGCACTACAGCCGCCCGCGCTCCTCCGGACTTGCCGGCGACGCCGCGAGCGGCATCAACCGCGGTGTCGCCGTTCTGGGAGATCGCGTCTTCATGGTGACGGACAACGCGCACCTGATTGCGCTGCATCGCCTGACCGGTCAGTTGCTGTGGGATGCCGAAATGGCGGATTCGCGGCAGAACTACGGATCGACCAGCGCTCCGCTCGTCGTCAACGATCTCGTCATTGCCGGCGTATCGGGCGGCGACGAGGGCATTCGCGGCTTCCTCGACGCATACAAGGCCTCCACCGGAGAACGGGTCTGGCGTTTCTGGACGATCCCGGCGGCTGGTGAACCGGGTTCCGAAACCTGGCAGGGCCGGGCGGCCCAACATGGTTGCGGCGCCACCTGGCTGACGGGTACTTACGATCCGGGAAGCGACTTACTCTACTGGCCTACCGGAAATCCGTGCCCCGACTACAATGGCGCCGAACGCGCCGGAGACAACCTCTACACTTCTTCCGTGCTCGCGCTCGACCCGCGAACCGGCGCCTTGAAGTGGCATTACCAGTTCACGCCGCACGATCTGCACGATTGGGACGCGACCGAAACCCCGGTCCTGATTGATGCAACATTTCGCGGACAGAAGCGCAAACTGATCCTGCACGGAAACCGGAACGGGTTTTTCTACGTGCTGGACCGGCTCACCGGCAAAGTG
>DASZUZ010000750.1:0-8615 GCA_035547415.1 Bryobacteraceae bacterium
CAGGACTACGCGCCGCAGAATTTCGAGCACGAGTTTTTTGGGCCCGTAACACTGCGCCGCGCGATGGCCAAATCGCTCAACGTAGCGACCATCAAAGTCGCCGAGATGGTCGGCTATGGGACGGTGGTCAATCTGGCGCACCGGGCAGGCATCAGTGAAGATGTCAAAGCAACCCCCGCCATGGCGATCGGCTCGTACGTGGCTACGCCGCTCGAAATGGCCGGTGCGTATACGCTTTTCGGCAACAAGGGCGTCCGGGTTCAACCCACGCTGGTTTCTTTGATCCGGGAGCCGAATGGCAAGGTCCTGCTAGACCAGAAGCCGCAGACAAAACCGGTTCTGGATCCCCGCGTGACGTATCTGATGGTCAGCATGCTCGAGGAAGTCATGCGGACCGGAACCGCCGCGGGCGTTCGCTCCCGTGGCTTCACCGTCCCTGCCGCCGGCAAAACAGGCACTTCCCACGACGGCTGGTTCGCCGGGTTTACGTCGGATCTCCTGTGCATTGTCTGGGTTGGCTACGACGATTACAGCGAGTTGAATATCGAAGGCGCGAAGTCCGCGCTGCCGGTCTGGACGGAGTTCATGAAACGCGCGATCCAGTTGCGGCAGTATTCCGGCGCGAAGGAATTCCCGGCCCCGGATGGCGTCGTCACCGTGACCATCGATCCTGAATCGGGATTACCGGCGACGACGAACTGTCCCGACCAGAAACCCGAAGTATTCATTGCGGGAACAGAGCCGGTCGGGTCCTGTACGCTGCACGGTGGCAGAGGGGACCAGACCACGGTGTCGGGCTGGGATGTATCGTCCGGCGGCACCCAGGCGACGCCGGCTCGTCCGGCGGATCCATTACCGCCGCCGCGCCGCTCCGCCACAAACGCGTCGCCGCTACCCTATCAGCCGGCTGCTCCCGGACAGTCCGCTCCGCCGCAGCCGCAACCCGAGCAGCAGCAGAAAAAGAAGGGGTTTTTCGGGAAGCTGAAAGATGTGTTCAAATAGGATCAAACAAGGAGGCCGGAATGGTTTCCGCTCGGATCCTTACCCTTTCCCTGACATTGAGTGCCCTCGCTTTTGGGCAGGTCGAATCCGGCCTGGCCAAAAACGCTTTTGACCGGAACAACCTCCCGGCTCGGATAGAGCCTTCTCCGCCGAACAAGCTCACGCCGGAACAGCGCGGGGACCTTTACATGGCCCGCAAGATGTACCGCGAAGCCATCGACGCCTATCGGGAAGGCTCGCTGAACTCGGCCGTCATCTGGAACAAGATCGGCATCGCCTGCCATCAATTAGGCGATTTCGCCGCCGCGCGCCGGGATTATGAAAAGGCCATCCGGCTGGATCGTAATTACGCGGATGCGGTGAACAACGCCGGTGCTGTCTTGTACGCGGAGAAGAGATACCGGAGCGCGATTTCCCGTTACAGGAAGGCCCTCAAGCTCCAGCCCGACACCGCTTCCTTCTGGAGCAATCTGGGTACGGCATACTACTCGCGCGGCAAGTTCGTCGACATGACGAAGGCTTATGAGAAGGCGCTCTCGCTCGATCCGAATATCTTCGAGCGGCGAGGTACGGTTGGCACCGAACTCCAGGACCGCACCGTGGCGGACCGCGCCCGCTATCATTACGAGTTGGCGCGCATGTACGCAAAAGCCGGGAAGAACGAACTGGCTTTGCAATATCTGCGCAGATCGCTGGAAGAGGGACTCAAGGACAAAGTGAAGATGACGCAGGCGCCGGAGTTCGCCGGTTTGCGCGAACTGCCGGAGTTCGAGGAACTGTTGAAACTGGAGCCGCGTGTTCTTTAGCGGGGGGCGGTTTCGCGCCCTTGCCGTCGCCTCTTTGCTCGCGGCTCTGCCCGCATGTGAGAAGAAAGTAACCGGTCCGCCGCCGCGTTACGTTGTCGTCCGCTTTGAAAATCTGTCCGGCGATCCGGCTCTCGAATGGGTGTGCCGCGGAGTCAGCGAGTATCTGTCCCGGTCTCTCGCGGGCGCGATGGATGGGCCGGTCCTCCCGGTTGCTGCCACCGCGCGCCTGGCCGGCACGCTCGGAATGCGGCCGGCTTCGGCTCCGGGAATTTCGACTCAGCGAAGTGAAGCCATTATCGCCGGCGCAACGCGGCTGATTTCCGGACTGGTGGAACGCGAAAATGGCCGCCTGCGCCTGAGCGCTGTGGAAGAAGATGTCGCGAGTCACCGCACGGTTCGCTCGCTCGCGGTTGTGGATTCCACTCCGCTCAAAGCCATGGCGCAACTGGCGCGCCGTTTTTCGCCCTCCGCGCAACCGTATCTGACGACGAACGCGGACGCATTGCGGTTTTATGTGACCGGCCTGGAAGAACCTCCCGGTCCCGGCTTTACCAGTCTTCGCCAGGCGATCGGGGCGGACCCGAAGTTTGGACCCGCCTGGGTTGCTTTGGTGAATGCGATGAACCTCACCGGCAACAAAGACGCCGCGCTCGACCTGATCGCAAAAGCCAGGAACGAGAAACTGGACCAGTACGACCAGGCGAACATCGAACTCGAAGATGCGACTCTGCGCGACGATCCGCAAGCCCGCATCGCGGCTTTGCGTCAGATCTCGGCGCTCAGCCCCGGCGACACGGTACTTCTGCGTTCCGTCGCGCAGGCTGAAGCCGCGGCAGGTCAGTTCGAAGGCGCGGCAGGCGATTGGAATAAGCTGGCGGCCGTCCTGCCCAATGACGCGGATGCCTGGAATCAGCTTGGCTACACGCGGGCCTGGGGCGGCGATTACCCCGGCGCTCTGGCGGCGCTGAAAGAGTACGCGCGGCTCCGTCCCGACGACCCGAATTCGCTCGATTCGACCGGTGATGTCCACTTCATGTACCGGCATTACGCCGAGGCGGCGGCCAGTTATCTTCAGGCGAGCGCCAAAGACCCTCAATTTCAGAAAGGCGGCGACCTCTATAAAGCTGCCTGGGCGCAGTTCCTGAACGGAGACAAGGCGAAGGCAGATGCGACGTTCGCGCGGTTTCGAACTGCCAGAGAGAAGAGTGGCGTTCGGGGTGGAACACTTTTCCAGGCGGACTGGTTGTATCGAACCGGGCGGGAGAAAGAAGCCATGGCGCTGTTACGAAAAGATGTCGCGTCGGGCCAATCCGGGACAGACAGTGCGACGCTCTGGGCGCAGTTGACCGTCTTCGATCTCCTCGAAGGCGATCGCGCGGCGGCAGCGAAGGACGTGGCGGGCATCGGTCAGCCGGCATCCCCGGGCGCTCTGGCCGTCCGCTTCGCCGCTCTGCCTTCGGCGTCGGCGGAGGAATGGTCCTCGCGCGCAGACAAAATGATCCAGGGCTCGGGAGCCGGCGCAGGGATCCGCCGGCTCGCGCTTGGTTTCGCGCTGCTGCTCGATGGAAAGAAGGAAGCATCGCTGCCCATCTGGAAGCAGGTCGTCGAGAACACCCCGGCAACGGACTTTTTTTCCCGCGCTGTCCTGGCTCGTTTGCAGGGCGAGCAGCCCAAACTGGCGCTCGTTCCGGACCCTAACAGCCTCAACGAAATGCGCGCCGTGCTCGACAAGCTCTGAAGTGCCTCCGGGCGGGAGGGTAAGAACCTTTTTACAGGGCCATCCCTCTCTCCGTTTCGAAACAGTCGTCCATCTGCCCGTTCCTTTTTTCACTCCGAGGCGTAAAACCTTCGAAAATCAGACTCTCCAGGTTTGGCGAGAGATTTGCATATAGACAGAACGTGCGTAGCACTTACAAAGGCTCAGGGCTGGACGAGAAAAACCCTTCCATTCAAACCCCTCTTGCTGTTTAACCTCTTGTAGACCATAAACACCCCTCTTAATCCCCCTCGTCGCTCTGAGCCTGGCTTTGCCAGGCTTTTCTGTTTCTACCTTTCTGCTGTTTCCCGGATCAACCCACTGGCTCCGTTCCACCATCGCCACCACCGACGACAAAGGAACCAATTCGCGCCGGCAGGACTGGCGGCCGAACCGATTCGTCTTTCCATCCGAACAGGAACTCCGCGGCCCCCCCGCAGATCCGGCCCTGGCACGGCCCCATGCCGCATCGTGTATGTAGTTTGGCTGCCCGAAAAGAGGCGTGTGCCCGAAGCTGTCCAAATGAAACATCCTCGCAACGGCAAACGATGGTATCGGTTTGCGGCAGATCACGCAAATCCTCCCGAAGCGCGAACGTTTCAGCCAGCAATTGCCCAAAATGTCTCGCCTGCTCTCGGCGCCGGAGGAGAGCACCCGCTGCTGAAAACTCACCCGCCGCCGCCAGCCCCGCAATCTCGCCCTCAATCAGCGACAAATCTACTCCGCCGACGCCTGTGCATTCCCCGGCGGCATACACGCGTCTGACGGACGTCCGCTGCGACTCATCGACGCGCACTCCGGACGAATCCGCGGCGCACCCGAGTAGCGCAGCCAGTTGCGTGTTGGGACGCAGACCCCAGCCGATTGCCGCATAATCGATACGCTCCGCGAATGTGCGGTTCCCCTGCCTGAGATGAACCTCTTCCACCCGGGTCCCGCCTTCCGCCCGTTCAACCCGGCAATCTGTCTGGACCGGAACCATCGGCAAACCGAACCGCAGTCGCGCCGCCTGCGCGAGTTTGCCCGGATGCCTGGCCAGACGCAGCGCGAATCCGATCAGTGCCGCCCGCGATGCCTGCTCGGCAATGCGGAGCACGTGTGCTCCCCGCTCTCGAAAGTAACAGGCCCCGGCGAGCAGCAGCGGACCGCTGCCCGCCACAAGTATCCTCTTTCCGCGCAGAGGCAGTCCCGATTTCGCCATGGCCTGCAGACCGCCAACGCCCATCACGCCCGGAAGCGTCCATCCCGGGAAGGGAAGAAAGAGTTCGCGCGCCCCCGTCGCAAGAATCAACTCGTCGTACCGGAGTTCAAACGCCCGTTCGGGAGTTTCCACCAGCAGTGTCCGTATTGACGCGTCTCCCGAAACGATTTGTCCTCGCTGGATCAGAGCCGGGCCAGCGTCGCGGAGTCGCCGGAACCATTTCGAATCCTGCTGCCCCCGCCAGATCTGGCCTCCTGGCGACGCGTTATCGTCAACGATCGTGACGTCCGCTCCGGACTCTCGCGCGCGAACGGCGGCGGCGATCCCGGCGGGCCCCGCGCCAGCAACCACGATCATGCCGTTTCGACCGCCATTCCCTCGGCAACTTCCGTCTGGCAACTTCGAACGTTGGGCCGGCCATCTACGGTAACCCGGCATTCAAAGCAGATCCCCATACCGCACAAAAGTCCCCGGGGTTCTCCGGTGACCGATCGGCGGAAGCCTGTCTCACCGGCAATCATCACCGCCGCGGCAACCGAAACACCGCGCGGAACACGCACGGGCCTTCCATTGATCCGGATCGCGATCTCAGCGGGATTCATCGGCTGCATACGCGAACGTCCTTGTGGGCAGGTATGGCTCGACCGGAATCTCGCTGCGGCGTCCGAGCAATTCATCCGCAATCAGACGAGCCGTGGCGAGCGACGTTGAAATCCCGAGCCCTTCATGTCCCGTGGCGACAAGAACCCGCTCGTCTCCCGGTGCCCGGCCGATCAGCGGCAACTTGTCCGGCGTGGCCGCCCGGAAGCCCGTCCAGGACCGGATTCCCTGCAATTCCGCCAGCGCGGGCATGTAATCGAGGGCGCGTTTCAACATTTTCCGCAGCACCGCGCTTTCGACGGCTGAATCCGTCGCTCCGTACTGCCGCGAAGAACCGATCAGGACTTGTCCTGTCGCCCGTGGCTGCACATTGAAGGCAACCGAGTCCGCCGTCGTGGAGTGCGCGCTTTTCAGATACCCGAGTTCGATCAGTTGATGCCGCACAAATCCCGGGTACCGGTCCGTAATCGTCAGATGCCCCTTTCGCGGCGCAATCGGCAGTCCCCGAACCAGTTCCGGCGCCGCTGTGCCGGTTGCGACCACCACCGCTCCGCTTGCGACTCGTGACCCGTCATCGAGCCGGACCTCACGATCCGACACCGCTGTCACGCGCTTGCCGGTCACCAGCCCTCCACCGCGTTCAAGGACCCGATCCACGAAATATTTCGCCGCGCAGGGCGGATAACACACGGCATCCGCGGACATGCGTAGCCCGCCCGCCATACCGGGGCGCAGATTTGGTTCTGCTTCCGCAACCTGTTGGTCGTCGAGAACCTCCACGGGCAAGCCACGCTCCGTGTAATAGCGGTTCTTGCGCCTGACCTCCGCCATCTCCTCCTCGTCAGTCGCGATCCACAGTGAGCCGCACGGCAGCAACTCGACATCGCGGGGGAGTTCTTCCGCCAGTTCGCGCCACAGTCGTTGCGAATAGCTCGTCAGCGCGAATTGCGGTTCGGAATCGTCCATCACGGCCAGGTGCCCCATTCCCGCGGCTGTCGCGCCGCCGCCAACCACACCCGCCTCGCAGATCGTGACCCGGAGTCCGGCATCGCTCAGTTCCCGCGCGCACGCCGAGCCCACGATTCCGGCTCCCACAACGAATACATCGGGCAGCATGGTTCAGCGGATGGATCTAAAATCGAGTTTCCACAATGGCGCCACAGAAACATTTATCCCACGTATGCGTGATCGATTCCCACACGGGCGGCGAACCGACGCGTGTGGTCACCGAAGGCGGACCCGATCTGGGTTCCGGCCCTCTCAGCGAGCGCGTCGCGATATTCAGGACCAGATATGACCATATCCGGTCCGCCATTGTGAACGAACCTCGTGGCAATGACGCGATCGTGGGGGCTTTGTTGTGCGAACCGCACGACCCGGCATGCGCGGCGGGTGTGATCTTCTTCAATAACGTCGGCTATCTCGGGATGTGCGGCCACGGCACAATCGGGCTGGTCGTCACGCTCGCTTACATGGGGCGGATCGAAGCCGGCCTGCATCGTATCGAAACGCCGGTCGGAGTCGTGACCGCGCGACTGCACGAATCGGGTGAGGTTACCGTCAGCAACGTGCCCAGCTATCGATATCGGACCCGGGTTCCCGTCGCGGTCGAGGGATTTGGAACGGTTCACGGAGATATCGCCTGGGGAGGCAACTGGTTCTTTCTCACCGACGACTGCCCGTATGGCATCTCCCTTCTTAACCTGGATGCGCTGACCGAGTATGCCTGGAAAATCCGGCAGGCTCTCGAACGCGATTCGCTTACCGGAAAGGACGGCGGCTGTATTGACCACATTGAGATCTCCGCGCCGTCGCCAACGCCGGGCGCCGATTCGCGAAATTTCGTCCTGTGTCCGGGCAAGGCTTACGATCGGTCCCCCTGTGGCACCGGTACGAGCGCGAAGCTGGCCTGCCTCTATGCCGAAGGCCAACTCGCGGAGGGACAGGTATGGCGACAGGAAAGCGTCATTGGAAGCTTGTTCAGCGGCTCCGTTACCGTCCGCGACGGACTGATTTATCCGCACATCACCGGTTCCGCCTTCATCGACTCCGAAGCGAAGCTGATTCTCGACCCACGCGATCCCTTTGTCTATGGCATCCGGCGTGGTTAGATGGTTAACGTATGAAAGGTATCGGTATTTGTCTGAGTTTGTTGCTGGCTCAGGCTGCTTATGGCGCGGATAATCCACCCAAAAGCCGCCTCTCCGAGGTCGAAAATATTCAACCCGCAAGCTACCGTGCCGATCTTACCCTGGACCCGGAAAAGTCAACTTTTTCAGGCTCCATCACGATCCGGATGGAAATCCGCGATCCCGTTCAGACCATGTGGCTCAATCAGGAGAAAATCCGGATAAAAAACGCCGTTTTGACCTTCGCCGACAACAAAAAATCCGCAAAAGTGATTCCGGGCGGAGAAGATTTCGTCGGTCTGCGGTTTGACGCCCCGATCCCGGCAGGTCCCGCCACTTTGTCCGTCGAGTACTCCGGCGTGGTGATTGAGAAGAACAGCAGCGGTGTCTTCCGCCAGCAGGAAAGCGGCAACTGGTACATCTTCACGCAGTTCGAAGCGACCGATGCCCGAGCCGCCTTCCCCTGCTTCGATGAGCCTTCCTACAAAACGCCGTGGCAATTGACGCTGCATGTGCCTGAGAGCGATAACGCTATCAGCAATACGCCGATTCTCTCGGAGAAGTCCGCGGCTGGCATGAAGACGCTTGAGTTCAAAGAGACGAAACCGCTGCCGAGTTATCTGGTTGCCTTCGGCGTCGGCCCCTTTGAATTTGTCGACGCGGGGCGGGCCGGCGTCAATAAGGTGCCGGTTCGGATTGTTGTTCCGAAAGGCAAGGCAGGCGAGGCGAAGTATGCGGCGGAGGTCACCGCGACGATCCTCACGCGCCTCGAGAATTACTTCGGTATTCCCTATCCCTATGAAAAAGCCGACCAGGTCGCGATTCCCGACACCGCGGGATTCGGCGCCATGGAGAACGTCGGCATGGTCACCTATGCGCAAAACATCCTTCTCTCCGACCCGAAAGTCGACCGGATCGCGCGTCAGCGCAGTTACGCGACGGTGGCGGCGCACGAACTGGCGCACCAGTGGTTCGGAGATCTGGTAACGACGGCATGGTGGGACGATATCTGGCTCAACGAGGCTTTCGCCACCTGGATGGAACGGAAGCTCATCGCGGAGTGGAAGCCGGAGTGGCAGACGCGCGTCGCCGATGTCTCGGAGAAGTTGTTCGCCGCCGAA
>DASZUZ010000751.1:0-13521 GCA_035547415.1 Bryobacteraceae bacterium
CTCGTAAGACTTCGGCCGCTCCCATCGGCGTGCCGGACCACTAACCACCGTGAATTCCTCGAGGCTCTCACGTTGCGGAATGTAAAACGATGGGCGATAGGCGCATTCGTGAACTGCGGCCGGGGAGCCTGATACTCGAGACCAACAGGCGCCTGGAGCTCCAGATTCGTTTGAAGAGGCGGTAAACGGGTTGTCTGTTCCACTCAAATGGGTTTGCTTTTCGACTTGCCCATTTGCCCGCGCCGTCCCCGACACGCATTGGATACAATAGGAATTACCCCAAACCCCCAGGAGGACTTTGTTGGATTCTGCAATCCTGGCCCTGGAAGACGGAACAGTCTTCGAGGGCAGGAGTTTTGGTGCGCCCGCCGAACGCTCAGGCGAAGTGGTTTTCAATACCGCCATTACCGGCTATCAGGAAATCTTCACGGATCCCTCGTACGCTGGCCAGATCGTCATCCTCACGAACCCCCAGATCGGCAATTACGGCACAAGTTCCGCCGATAACGAAGCCATCAAACCCTTTATTGAAGGTCTTGTCGTTCGCGAATTCTCCAGCGTCACCAGCAACTGGCGCTCGGATGAGGAAGCCCGCAAATTCCTTGCAAATTCCGGAATTCCCGTCGTCTCCGACCTCGATACCCGCACGCTCGTTCGCCATCTCCGCAGCCGCGGCGTGATGCGGGGCGTGCTCTCCGCGACCGAGAAGGATCCGCACAAACTGGTCGAAAAAGCACGGTCGATCCCGTCCATGACGGGCCTCGATCTCGCCAGCCGCGTGACGACTCCGAAGCGTTACGAGTGGCTGCACCCTGTCGAGCCCTGCTCACCGTCCGAACATTTCGCGAAACCAGCCGACCCGAATTTCCACGTCGTCGCGTACGATTTCGGGATTAAGCAGAATATCCTCCGCCGTCTTGTACACTCCGGCTGCAAGGTGACGGTGGTTCCCGCGCTCACCTCCGCTGACGACGTGCTTGCCCTCAAACCCGATGGAGTCTTCCTCTCCAACGGTCCCGGCGATCCTGAACCGCTCCACTCGCAGATCGATAACGTTCGCCGCCTCGTCGGCAAGACGCCGATCTTCGGCATCTGTCTCGGTCACCAGATCCTCGGCCTTGCACTGGGGGGCAAGACGTACAAGCTGAAATTCGGACACCGCGGCGCGAACCACCCGGTCATCAACCAGCTCACGCAGCGGGTCGAAATTACTTCGCACAATCACGGGTTTGCCGTGGACCCCGATTCGCTCAGCACGAACGATATTGAAGTCACCCACGTCAATCTCAACGACCAGACGCTCGAAGGGTTCCGTCACCGTCGCGAACCTGTTTTCTGCGTGCAGTACCATCCGGAAGCTGCTCCGGGTCCGCACGACTCGCACTATCTCTTCGACGATTTCGTCAACCTGATGAAAGACAATCCCCGATGACGCGCAGCCACGTGGGGCCGGGGCTTTCGCCCTGCAGCCGGGTTTCCGCCCGGCGCAATACATCGACCGCGCGGAGAACCAACTGACATGCCACGCCGCAACGACCTGCACCGCATCCTGATCATCGGCTCCGGCCCTATCATTATTGGCCAGGCCTGCGAATTCGATTATTCCGGCACCCAGGCCGCCAAAGCCCTCCGCGGCGATGGGTTCGAAGTCATTCTCGTCAATTCCAATCCCGCGACGATCATGACGGACCCGGATCTCGCCGACCGAACCTACGTCGAGCCCCTGAGCCGCAAGTATCTCGAAGAGATCATCGCGAAGGAACGCCCCGACGCCCTGTTGTCCACCGTCGGCGGCCAGACCGGCCTCAATCTCTCGGTTGAACTCGCCGAAGCCGGCGTTCTCGATAAATATGGCGTCGAACTGATCGGCGCCAAAATCGACGCTATCAAGAAAGCGGAAGACCGTCTCCTCTTCAAAGACGCGATGAAGAAGATCGGTCTCGAGACCCCGCGGTCGCAGCTCGTGAACGATGTCGACGGCGGACTCGCGTTCGCCGCGAAACATGGCTACCCCGCCATTCTCCGGCCGAGTTTCACGATGGGCGGTTCGGGAGGCGGCATTGCTTACAACCGCGAAGACCTGATCGCCATCCTCGAACGCGGCATCGATCTCTCACCGGTTCACGAAGTCCTCATCGAAGAGAGCGCGCTGGGCTGGAAAGAGTACGAACTCGAAGTCATCCGCGATCTCGCGGATAACGTCATCATTGTCTGCTCCATCGAGAATTTCGATCCGATGGGCGTTCACACCGGCGACTCCATCACGGTCGCCCCCGCGCAGACGCTCACCGATCGCGAGTACCAGATGATGCGCGATGGCGCGATTCGCTGCCTGCGTGAAATCGGCGTCGATACCGGCGGATCGAACGTTCAGTTCGCCATCAATCCGAAAGACGGCCGCATGGTCGTCATCGAGATGAACCCACGCGTCTCGCGCAGTTCGGCCCTTGCGTCGAAAGCGACCGGCTATCCGATCGCGAAGATCGCAGCCAAACTCGCCGTCGGATACCGGCTCGACGAGATCCGCAACGACATCACGAAGATCACCCCGGCTTCGTTCGAGCCGACCATCGACTACGTGGTTGCGAAGATCCCGAAATGGGCCTTCGAAAAGTTCCCCGGCGCCGACCCGACGCTCGGCACGCAGATGAAGTCCGTGGGCGAGGTGATGGCCATCGGCCGTACCTTTAAGGAAGCGCTCAGCAAAGGCATTCGCAGTCTCGAAACCGGCAAGAAGTTCGGTTCCGATACTTTCGATGCGGCGCTCATCCCGAAAAAACTCATTACGCCCACGCCGGACCGCCTCAGCTACATCCGGTTCGCGCTCGCGTCCGGCTACACGGTCGAACAGATTCACGAGATGACCTCGATCGATCCCTGGTTCCTCGAACAATTGCGCCAGACGATCGAGTTTGAGCAGAGCCTGAGCGCTGAGTCTCTCGAAACGGCCGATCAGCCTCTCTTCGCGAAGGCCAAGCGTCTCGGTCTCTCGGATGTCCAGCTTGCGGCATCCTGGAAGACCAGCGAAATTGCGGTCCGCAATCGCCGCAAGGAGTTGGGCGTCAAGGCCGTTTTCAACCGCGTCGACACCTGCTCGGCTGAATTCGAAAGCTTCACTCCGTATCTCTATTCGACCTACGAAACGTCCTGCGAAGCCGAACCGACCGATCGTAAAAAGGTGATGATTCTCGGCAGCGGGCCCAATCGCATCGGGCAGGGTATCGAGTTCGATTACTGCTGCTGCCATGCGTCGTTCGCCCTGCAGGGAGAGAACGTCGAGTCGATCATGGTCAACTGCAACCCCGAGACGGTCTCGACCGACTACGACACCAGCGATCGTCTCTACTTCGAGCCGCTGACGCTTGAGAACGTTCTCAACATCGTGGACCTCGAGAAGCCCGATGGCGTGATCGTCCAGTTTGGTGGGCAGACGCCGCTCACTCTGGCGTTGCCGCTGAAGCGTCTTGGCGTGCCGATCATCGGAACGGATCCCGAAAGCATCGATCTCGCGGAAGACCGCAAGCTCTTCGGAAAGCTTCTCGAAGACGAAAAAATTCCGTCTCCCGAGAACGGTACCGCGACGAGCGTGGATGAAGCTGTCGCCATCGCGCGCCGCATCGGATTTCCCGTGCTGCTGCGCCCAAGCTACGTGCTCGGTGGCCGCGCCATGGTGATCGTTTACGACGAAGACAGCGTCCGCCGTTATATGCGGGAAGCCGTGACCTTCTCGCAGGATCGCCCTGTTCTGATCGACCGCTTCCTCGAAGACGCCGTCGAAGTGGATGTGGATGCTCTTTGCGATGGCAATGACGTTCTGATCGCCGGCATCATGGAGCACATCGAAGAAGCCGGCATCCACTCAGGCGATAGTTCGTGCGTTCTGCCTCCGGTGTCGCTCAGCGAAGCGGAGATAAAGACGATCGAGGATTACACGATCCGCCTCGCCCGCGCGTTAAAGGTAGTGGGGCTCATGAATGTGCAGTACGCCATCAAAGATGGCACGGTGTACGTTCTCGAAGTGAATCCGCGCGCGTCCCGTACGGTTCCGTATGTCAGCAAAGCGACCGGCGTGCCGCTGCCGAAACTCGCTGTTCAGCTCATGCTGGGCAGGAAACTGCACGAAGTGACGGAACACCGCGACCGTCTGCCGGTGCCGCTGAAGTTCGTCAAGTCGCCGGTGTTTCCCTTCAACAAATTCCCGGGCGTCGACCCGGCGCTTGGACCGGAAATGCGCTCGACGGGTGAAGTCATGGGCGTCGGCCATAACTTCGGCGAGGCGTTCGCGAAGGCCCAACTGAGCGCGGGGACGCCGCTGCCGGAGAAGGGCACGGTTTTCATCAGCGTCAACGACAAGTACAAGCCTGATGTTGTACCGATCGCGAAACGTTTCTCCGACCTGGGCTTCGAACTCGTCGGTACGCGCGGCACTGCGTCGTTCCTGCAGAATGCGGGCCTCAAATGCAAGATCGTTTTCAAGGTTAACGAGGGCCGTCCGAATGCGGTGGATCTGCTCAAGGCCGGGGCCATCCAACTGGTGATCTATACGACGACCGGCGCGCTTTCATTTGAAGACGAGAAGTCGATCCGCCGAAGCGCCGTCAGCTATCGTGTTCCCTGCATCACGACGTTGAGCGGAGCCCGCGCGGCGGTTGAAGCCGTCGCATCGCGCCTGCGCGATCCGATTCGCGTCTGGAGCCTGCAGCAAATCCACGATAAGGAACTGGAGGTCGCTCAATGAAGCTTGTCCTCTTCGCTCTTTTGGCGTTCTGCCCCGCCTTCGCGCAGCAGGCGCCGAAGGCATCGTGGCGCCAGATCCTCGAGGACCGGCTTCATTACTACGGCCATCGCAACTGGGTCGTCGTCGCGGATTCGGCTTATCCGCTGCAATCCGCGCCGGGGATCGAGACAATCCTTTCCGATGAAAACCAGGTGGAAACCGTTCGCCACGTATTAATGGCGCTATCGAGAGCCCCGCATCTTCGCCCGGTCGTCTACCTCGACAAGCAGTTGAGCTTCGTTCCGGAAGAGGACGCATCGGGGATCACCGCTTACCGCCAGCTTCTGACGGGCACGCTCGAAAAGTTCCTGCCGGATCAGAAGCCGGTTGCGTTGCCGCACGAACAGGTCATCCATGATCTGGATCAGGCGAGCAAGACCTTCAACGTTCTGATCATCAAAACCAATATGGCGCTGCCGTATACCTCGGTGTTTTTCGAACTCAGGGCAGGCTACTGGGGGGACGAGCCGGAATCGCGTCTTCAGCGTCTGATGCAATCGCATCGATAACCGGACCGGGAAAACTCCCCGGCAATCCCATCAGGCGCATGACGGTAGGCACGAAGCTGAGGCTGTCATAGGGCTCCTCGATCCGGAGCCCTTCCGGAATTCCGGCGCCCGCGAACATCAGCGTCGAATGCGTCGAGATGCGGAAGAACGATCCGTGGTTACCGCCCGGATTGAAACCGCGCACGTTGAAGTTCCAGTGGTTTGAAGCCATCACGAGCATGTCCGGCTCCGTCGCTCGGCAGTGTTCCGTCTCGCAGGGACGGAAAAATTCCGTGAGACCGATCAGCCCGTTGGAATAGTGCGTTCGATGAATCGCTTCGAGCCACTCATGCTCGGAGCGCCAGCCCGTCAGCCAGGCGTTCTCTTCGAAAAGATGCAGCGGAAAGCCCGGTCCCGGGTCGCCGCTCACCGGGAAGTACCGCAGCATCCCGTCGTGAAACTCGAGCACCGCCTGGTGCTGCTCGTCCCCGTACAGCAGCACGCTGCCATCCGCGCGCTTCGCCGCGATAAAATCCACCGGAGCCGCGCCCACGTCATTCTGTACGACGTTTCGGACTCGAATACCGGAAAGCGCGGCAAAGTAATCGATATGCCGGAATGTCCGTTCGGCATCGAGGGAGCCGTCGGACGCGAGGACCACTCCGTTCTTTGCGATTCCCGTGACGTAATGGCGTAGCTGCCCGATGGTATTCGGCCGGTTCGGTCCTTCATAACGAGAGATCGCCTGGTGCGCCGCCTTCCGACGCGCCGTGTCAAGATTGCCTCGGTGAAGTTGCAGCTTCAGCAACTGCGCCGCATTGAGATCGCTGTTCCGCAGATAAACCGTCGCGCGCTCATTGCCGTCGAGATCGAGCTTCACGGTCGGATCGTCTCTATCGAAGCTTGAATCCGCGCTCGCCGTTTCCACCGATGAGACAAACGGATTGAGCCCGCGCAGTTTGTATTCCGACATCGGATGTCGTGTGGTGATCACATGATGTCCGCCGCCCTCGAAGCTGTTGAAGAACTGAACCAGGTTGTAGCCCTGGCTGTACGTGCCTGGCACGGAATTCATGCCGTGATCCGAAACGAGAATCAGAATTGTGTTGGAATCCGTGGCGTCCGCGACGCGGCCGATCAGATCGTCGAGGCGCCGGAACACTCTGAGCTGTACGGGCAGGTCGTTGGTCAGGTGCGCTGTGTGATCGAAATCACCGGTGAAATAGTCGAGATAGCGGATCTTCGGATCTTTGAGGGCGGCGAGCAGTTCGCGCTCTTCCTGCTCGTAGATGCTGCCGCCGAGATCGAAGCCCGTCTGCCATTCATCGATGAGCCGCCGAACGGGCTGTTTCACGCGCGCCGATACCGAGTCGCCCAGCGTGTGCCAGCGGACCCCGCGCTGCAATAACTGCATGCTCGTGTAGCGCTCCGGGGGCGCGAACCGGTCGATCAGCAGCGGCACGCCCGCGTGATCGAGTACTTCCACGCCCGGCATGTCGGTGCGTTTGGAACGGGCGTAGCCGACATAGAAGGGAAAGAAATTCAGGTAATCGTCAACATGGGGCTTATACCGGTCGAACTCCGCGTTGCCCCGGATGACCAGATGCTGGCCCGTATCGAGCATCGACCACGAAGGGGCCGAGAGACTGATCCCCCGCACATAGAAGTTGCGGACCCACGCGCCGTGATCCACGAATACGCGCCGGATATTCGGAGCGTCATCCAGATGGCCTTCGACGAAGTCACCCGGCAGGCCATCGACTTTGATGATGACCACGCGCTTCGCCGTCTGCGCGCTGCCGATTGAGCAAAGCAGCAGCAACAGCCCCGGAAGCTTCATAGCCCGGAATTCACGAGCGAATCGAATTGTTGCCAGGCGCCGCGGACCTCCTGGTCCCAGGTTCGCCCGACCGGATCGAGCTGCAGGCGTTCGAGCTTCGACATCAGATTCTTTCGCAGTTCCGGATCGAGTGACCGGTCGGTTCCCAGCGCATGCCGAAACTGAACGAACGCCCGCTCGCGCGCGCCCCGGTTCGTCGTGCCGCCATGACGGGTATAAACGAACATCCAGCTCGACTTCACCGCCATGTAGTCGAGATTTCCAAAACCCGTAAACCCGAGGACGCCCGTTGTGATGTCGTCGGCCGCGCGGAGGCCCATTTCGCTGAACCTTGGCCCCTCGGGGTGCCTGAAATCGACCAGGAGGAGCGGCACCTTCGGATAGTCGAGAGCGTAGACGGCCAGTGGAATCATGCCTGTCTGTTTCAGCAGACGTTCGTCCCGGAACGGATTCGAGATGCGCAGGAACTGGCGGCTGAAGCGTTTCGGGCCGCCCGCCGCCAGATCCTCCCGCGCGACCGAGATCATGGCGAAAGATCCCGGCATTTCAGTGGTTTGCAAAGGCTGGAAAATCAGGCCGTTCTCTTCGGCGGATTGCCGGAGCAACTCCCAGTTGTGACCGCGATTCTCAGCTCGCGCCTGTTCGGCTTTCTCGGCGAAGGCAGAGAGCCTGTCGTTGGTCACCAGGCCGCCGAACAGCTTGCCACTGAGTTCGAGGCGAGCCGTCAGTCGGTCATAATCCTCCGGAGCGAGTTCGTTGAGCACGTCCACCGCCTCGCGAATATGCGCGCGGCGCAGTGAACTCAGATTGCCCCCATAAGACCGCGTCGTGAGCCGCGAAACCATGCCGAACGGGTCGAAGACGTGTGTCTGAATAAGCGCGAATGCGACGCCTTCCCACACGCCGCGGGCCGGTCTCTTCAGGTCAAGAACGGGCTTGGGCGGCTTCGTTCCGGGGCGGCCTTCCAGCCCGGATCGATGGTAGAAAAAAGGAATTCCCGCAGCGGCGCGCTGCGCGAGCGATGGCGGCGAGTAAGTGAAGACCCAAACCTTGCCGTCCTGCTCCGCCACAATCGGAATCTCGCCTCCGGGAAATTGCTCGAAGAGCGTCAGGACTTCAGCGCCCGATTGCAGTCGGATTCGTTCGGCGTGAATGGCGGGTGTGCTGACTGCGGGCGCAATTGCGGCAAGCGCACACAGGATCAGCGGGGCAGGGAGCATCTGTATGCATCGACGGCAATTTTTCTGCCACTCGTTACAACTTCCTCACTACCGGAATCCGGCTTCCACTCCACCGGTATTCGAAATGCGCATCCGGACGCACGTTTGCGACAAGTTTCGGCCGGAAACAGGCGATGCATTCCCCGTTCGCGTGCCGAACGCTTCTGTACGCGATGCCGTTCGAGCCGGCGCTGAACAACTCGCGGGCGACCCGCTGCGATTCGACGTAGCTGTCCGGATCCTGATCGGTTCCGCGAAGATCGTGAAACGACGAGCTGAAATCGGCGAGGTACAAGCGCATCTGTACGCGAGTGTCGAACACGCCGATTTCCGCGAGTTCAGCCGTTCGATGGTAAATAATTTCGGCGTGCGCCGTTTCCAGTCTGCGCGCGGCGTACCACGCGCCCCGGTCGGGTCCGTTGAAACGCCCGCCTGTCGGACGCGGATGGCAGTAGGCGGCCATCACGACTGTCGCCTGCGGTCCCGTGATCCACTCCTCGGGAGGAACCCGGTGCAGCACGCCCATTTCGGTGGAGATACGATCGTTCGTCCACGATTCGAGTTCGAAGATCAGCGGCAGGTCCCTGGGACTCGCCACGCGATCGAGAATGCCCGTGGTCGGATAGACGCTCGGAATGAGCCGGCAGGTGTTCTTCCAGCGGAGACGCGTCAGTTCCATCCGCCCCGCCGCGCATCGAGCAGTCGACGCACCTGATAAAGGCCGTCCATGCCGCCGCGCATCATGAGGTCGAGGGCCGGGTTTCCGCCGAAAATGGAGTTTGTGTTGGGAAGCTTCACCCAGAGGTCCGCCAGTTGCGGCTCGGGGTACAGAATATGCAGATCTTTATAGATGCCGAGTACGAGCGAGATCCGCATCAGCATGTCGAACGAAAGCGTTCCCGTGTCCCCGGTCTTGTATTTGAAGAACGTCGATTCCGCGGGCCAGCCGAGCAGAGCCCGCTGCTCTTCGTTCGAAAGCTTCCACGCCTCCGCCACATTGAGGAATGTTCGTATGGCCGGACCCGACATCTGCCGCCGTACTTTCGGATCGCGGCGGCGGTCCGGCGCCATCGCCGAAGCGGAAAACAGTTCGCGGCGCGCCAACTCCATATCTGGAGTATAGGCTTCAAATCTGGAAACGGCAAGGAAAGGAGCGACCTCGTTACGAACTGCCGCATCCAAGCAGAGGACACATGGCCGAAGATCGCCCTTTGATAAATCCATGGTTGATCGCCATTTCGGTCATGCTGGCGACGTTCATGGAGGTAATCGATACCTCGATCGCGAGCGTCGCGCTGCCGCACATCGCGGGAAGTCTTTCCGCCACCACGGACGAAGCCACCTGGGTGCTCACCAGTTATCTGGTGGCCAATGCCATCGTGCTGCCCGCCAGCAGCTGGTTTTCGCTGCGCTACGGCCGCAAGCGATTTCTGCTGACCTGCATCGTAATCTTCACGATTTCGTCGTTTCTTTGCGGCGCGGCCACCACGCTCGGAATGATTCTGCTCGCGCGGGCCGTGCAGGGCGCGGGTGGCGGCGCGCTGCAGCCGCTGGCGCAATCTATCCTGCTCGAGAGCTTTCCGCCCGAGAAACGAGGCGCCGCCATGGCTGTATACGGTCTCGGTGTGGTGGTGGCGCCGGTGCTGGGGCCGACCCTTGGCGGGTGGCTCACGGATCAATACTCGTGGCGATGGGCATTTTACATCAACATCCCGGTGGGCGCGCTGGCGCTGTTCATGATCTCGCGGTTCGTGGAAGACCCGCCGTATATCAAAGACGCGAAGCCGGGAAAGATCGATGGAATCGGCCTGGGCCTGCTGGCGGTCTGGCTGGGCGCTTTGCAGATCATCCTCGATAAGGGCCAGGAGGACGACTGGTTCAGCGCCACCTGGATTCGCTGGACCGCGCTGGTGCTGGCTGTTTCGTTCGTGGCCTTCCTCGTGCGCGAACTGCGAATCCGCAAGCCTCTCGTCGATCTGAAGGTTTTCCTCGACCGGAACTTCGCCCTGGGCTGCCTTCTGATCGGCTTGTTTGGCGGCGTGATCTACGGGGTGGTGACGCTGCTGCCGCTCTTTTACCAGACGCTGCTCGGTTATACCGCCGCCGCCGCAGGATGGGCCGTCAGTCCGCGAGGTATCGGCGCGATCTGTATCATGCCCGTGATCGGGCTTCTTACCGGACGCATCGACAACCGGTGGCTGATCGCAACCGGCTTCTTCGTCTTTGGCCTGACGAGCATCTGGATGGCGCAGCTCACGCTCGAAATCTCGCCGACGTCTCTCCTGTGGCCGATCATCATCAGCGGCGCGGGCTCCGGCATGGTCTTCGTACCGCTTGCCACCATCTCCATGGGCACATTGCGCAACGAGCAGATCGGCAACGCCAGCGGGCTTTTCAATCTGCTCCGGAATGTCGGCGGAGGGATCGGCATCTCCATCGTGAATACGCTGGTGGCGCGGCACTCACAGATTCACCGCGCTGAAATGGTCCACAATCTGACGCCTGGAAACCCCGTGTTCCAGCAGATGTTTCAGGCGACGCGCGGCGCCATGGCGCGGGTGACGAGCCCGAATGTCGCCGAGCAGCGCGCTTATGGCATTATTCAGGGGACGCTCGATATCCAGTCGGCTGCATTCTCTTACGTGGATGTATTCCGATATCTCGCGCTCGCCTGTTTCATCTGCGCATTTATCGTGTTCGCGATGAAGCGGATAAGGGCGCGGAAGGGCGCCGCGGCGATGGCGCATTGAGGTGCTGAGATGAAGATCGGTTTTATCGGATTGGGAAGAATGGGCTCCGCGATGGCTCGCAATCTGCTTCGCGCCGGCCATGAAGTCACTGTGTACAACCGGTCCCGTGAAAAGGCGCAGGCGCTCGCCGCGGAGGGAGCGAAGGTGGCCAGTTGCGTCGCCGATGCGTGCGCCGGCGCGGATGCGGTCCAGACCATGGTGGCGGACGATCATGCGCTCGAAGAGGTTGTGTTCGGCGCATCCGGCATTCTCTCCGCGCTCGAAGAGACAGCGGCGCACATTTCCCACAGTACGATCAGTACGGCGCTTGCCCGACGGCTGGCGGCGGAACATCGCGGACAGGGACAGGGTTACCTGAGCGCTCCCGTATTCGGCCGGCCCGATGCGGCCGAAAGCAAGCGGCTCCTTGTCGTCGTCGCCGGCGAGAGCGACGGGATCGAGCGCTTCCGGCCGCTGCTCGACGCAGTGGGGCGCCAGACCTTCGTTGCGGGACACGAGCCATGGCAGGCGAATGCGGTCAAGGTCTGCGGGAACTTCATGATCGCGAGCATGCTCGAAACGTTTGGAGAGGCTTTCGCGACGTTGCGAAAGGCTGATGTCGATCCGCACCTCTTTCTTGCGGTGATGAACGAACTGTTTCAGTCGCCGGTGTACAGGAACTATGGGCAGATGGTCGCGGACGGGAAGTTCGAACCCGCCGGATTTGCGCTGAAGCTGGGATTGAAGGACGCGCGCCTCGTGTTGCAGACGGCCGGGGAATGCGTTTCACCCATGCCGCTGGCCAGTCTGATCCGGGATCATCTGATCGACGCGATGGCCAACGGCCAGGAAGACCTGGACTGGTCCAGTCTCGCGAAAGTCGCGGCGCGCCACGCGGGGCTGAAGGACTGATAACTCGCTGAAAATCCGGATATTTATTCGCGCCTGATAATTCTCGTTAACATTTTTCGATAACCATTGTGATCTTCCGAAAGGGTCCGCCAGCCGGATATTCTCTTGGTTGGTTTAGCCGGAAGAGTGTCATTTATCGTTATGAAAAATGTATTGATTACCGGAGGCTCGGGCTTTTTCGGAGGCATTCTGAAGCGGAGACTGCTTTCCGAAGGCACTCGCGTTGTCAATATCGATCTGCAGCGGGACGATGATCATCATCCGTTGCTGACGTCCATTCAGGGCGACATCCGGAATGAATCGCTTTTGAAGGGGATCTATCGGGAAAATGGCTTTGACGCCGTGTTTCACTGCGCCGCGATATTAGCGCACGCCGTCAAAGATCAGAATTTCCTCTGGACTTCGAATGTCGACGGTACCAGAGCGGTAGCAGAGGGAGCGCGCGCCAGCGGAGTACGGAATCTGGTATTCACGTCGTCCAATTGTCTCTGGGGACGCGGTTACGATTACGCTCTGACCGAAGCGGAGGAGCCGTGTCCGATAGAGATTTATGGTCAATCGAAGTGGGAAGGCGAGCGGATCCTCGATCAGTACAGCAAGGATCTGAATGTCGTCACTCTTCGATGTCCCACGATCATTGACTTCGGCCGGCTCGGATTGCTGGCGATTCTTTTTGAATTCGTGCACGAGGGCCGCCGTGTATGGACGGTGGGCGGGGGGAAGAACCGGTATCAGTTCATTTACGCTCAGGACCTGGCCGACGCCTGTATTCGCGCCGCGTCACATTCGGCATCGGGCATTTTTCATATCGGCTCTGACGATGTAACGACGATCGCTCAGACCTATCAGTATGTGATCGATCACGCCCGGACCGGAGCGCGGCTGGCGCACCTTCCGAAAGGTCCCGCGCTTGCGGCGATGAGACTCGCCTATCAACTTGGCCTGTCGCCGCTGGGCCCATATCACTACAAAATGATCGCCGAGAACTTCCTCTTCGATACCACGAAGATCAAGGGAGAACTCGGCTGGCGCCCGACCCTGACAAATCAGGAAATGCTCTGGAGAGCTTATCGGTACTATCACGATAATCGTCTTCAGATCGAAGCGAGAACCAATGTATCCGCCCACCGTCGGGCAGCGGACATGGGCGCTATTCGAGTTCTGAAATGGATGTCGTAACGTCGCCGGCCGAGCGTTCCGATTCCATCGATTTTTCCGACTCCTTCGTCCCCGCCCCACACGTTCGTACGGCGCGACGCGGATTCGCCTTCCGGGCGGGCATCCTCGTACTGCTGGCGCTCATTCCTGTGTATGTGATCTGTCTTACTGTCCCCGGATTCGGGATGTTCCACGATGACGGTGTCTACACGGTCACGGCGAAGGCGCTCGCGGAGGGGCAAGGGTATTCAATCGTCAGTCTGCCCAACGCTCCTCCCCAGACGAAATATCCCCCGCTCCTTCCTTTTCTGTTGTCGATGGTCTGGCGGATTGCTCCACAGTTCCCGGCGAACATAGTGGCGCTGCGCCTGATTCCGTTCGCCGCGGCGATAGCGTG
>DASZUZ010000752.1:0-9573 GCA_035547415.1 Bryobacteraceae bacterium
CCCCGGCGGGAAGCAGGACCATGCCTGCGCCAGCGTGTAAGCGCCCTCCGTGATCGCGAAGGGAGTGATCTCGTGAGAGATATCAACCAGTTGCGCATCCGGGCAGATCCCGAGTATGACGCCTTTCATGGCGCCTGCGTAGTGGTCGCTCAGACCGAAATCGGTCAGCAGGGTAATTATGGGCCGTTTCATCGCAGGGCAACGCTAAAATGAAAGAAAGTGCAGCACTTTTACTTCGACCATAACGCGACCTCACCCGTCGCTCCCGGCGTGTTGCGCGTTCTCGCCGGCGCCTTGGGCGAAGTATATGGCAACGCGTCCAGTATCCACCATTACGGGCAGATGGCCAAACAGCGGCTGGAAAGCGCTCGCCGCGAAGTGGCCGACCGGATCGGTTGCGGCGCGCGAGAAATTGTTTTCACGAGCGGGGGCACGGAATCGAATAATCTTGCCATCTTCGGCATCGCGCGCAGAAGGCCTGGAAGCCACGTGATCACCAGCGCCATCGAACATCCGGCGGTGCTGAATGTGTGCGCGCGACTCGAACGGGAAGGTTTCACCGTTACCCGCGTCCCAGTCGGGCGAGACGGCATCGTTTCACCGGACGACGTGAGGGCGGCTCTGCGGCCAGAAACCGCACTGATCACGATTATGCACGCGAACAATGAGACCGGCGCGATGCAACCGGTTGGTGAGATCGGACACATCGCGCGGGAATCCGGGGTTATGTTCCACAGCGACGGTGTACAGACAGGCGGGCGTATCCCGGTGAAGGTAGCGGATCCTGGCGTGGATCTCTTCTCGCTCAGCGGGCACAAATTCGGCGCGCCCAAAGGCATTGGCGCTCTGTACGTGAGAAAAGGCGTGAACCTCGACGCCATTCTTTACGGCGGCCATCACGAGCGCGACCGCCGGGCCGGCACGGAAAACGTTCCCGGCGCCGTGGCTCTCGGCGCGGCCGCCTCAACGGGCAGGGACTGGAGCAGTCTGGACGTTTTGCGCGACCGGCTGGAAGAGGGAATCCTCGGCCGCGTGCCGGCGGCAACAGTGAACGGATCGCGTAAGCACCGTCTGCCGAATACGACCAACATCCGGTTCGAGGGCATTGAAGGAGAAGCGATGGTCATCGCACTCGATCTTCGAGGCTTCGCGGTTTCCAGCGGTTCGGCGTGTTCGAGCGGCGCGGTCGAGCCCTCGCACGTTCTTCTGGCGATGGGGCTCCAGCCGGAGGAGGCGCGGTCGAGTGTGCGCTTTTCCATTGGCCCGGAGAATACAACGGAACAGGTGGAGGCATTGATCGATGCGGTGGCGGAGAGTGTTGCGCATCTGCGAAGAATTTCACCGGCGGTGTTGACGCATGCCTGAACTGATCGCGGTCGCGATGTCAGGCGGTGTGGACAGTTCCACGGTCGCCGCGCTGCTTCGCAAACAGGGCCACACGATCGCGGGCCTGACGATGCAACTCTGGAATCAGCGTCGTCTGCCGGAACTCACGACCGAGGAGACAACCGGCCGCTGTTGTTCACTGGACGACGTATACGACGCGCGGCGCGTGGCCGAGCACGTCGGCATCCCGTATTACGTGGTCAATCTCGAGCGACAGTTCGAGCAGAGCGTCGTGGAGCCTTTCGTGAACGAGTATCTCGCCGGCCGGACGCCGATCCCTTGTACGCTCTGCAATACCTTTATCAAGTTCGACCAGTTCCTCACGCTGGCGGATTCCGTCGGCGCCAGGGCGGTTGCGACCGGTCACTACGCACGAGTCAGCCGGAACGCGGAAACCGGACGATGGGAAATGCGCACGGCAGTCGACTTTTCAAAAGACCAGACGTACTTCCTCTGGGGCCTGACGCAGGAACAACTCGCGCGCACGTTGTTCCCTCTTGGCGGAATGACGAAAGCGGAAGTGCGCGCGCTCGCGGAGGAACTCGCGCTGCCCGTGGCGAAGAAACACGAAAGCTACGAGATCTGCTTCGTGCCGAACGGCGACTATGCTGCCTTCATGGATGCTTACCTGCGCGAAAAAGGAATCGAACCCGCGGCGACGGAGGGATCGATCCGACACGCGGACGGGAGAGAACTCGGCAGGCATTCCGGCGCGCATCACTTCACGGTGGGCCAGCGGAAGGGCCTCGGGATCGCGGCTCCCGAGCCGCTGTATGTGATCGCCACGGACCCGAAGTCGCAGACTGTAACCGTGGGCTCCAACAATGCCTTGTTGCGGTCCACACTGGTGGCGCGCGAGGTGAACTGGCTTTCGTGGAGCGGGCTGAATGCTCCGGCGCGCGCGAACGTCCGGATCCGCAACCGGCACGTGCCGGCGCCCGCAATGTTGTATCCGCTGCCGGATGGAAGAGTCGAGGTCCGATTCGACGAACCGCAGCGGGCTATCACGCCCGGTCAGGGCGCAGTTTTTTACGCAGGCGATCTCGTGGCGGGCGGCGGCTGGATTGAATAAGCGCGCGCGTTCTCCGCTGCGCAATCGTTTCGAATTCGTTCTCGCGCAAGCGATCGTCGTCTCGCTGGAGAAAAGTCCCCGCGCCGTTGCGGACCGGCTGGGCGACATCTACGCGCGGGTCCTCGATCGGGCGATTCCGCGTCTGCGCCGAATAGCGGAACGAAATCTGAGCTTCGCCTATCCGGAGTGCGATACCGAATGGAGAGCGCAAACGATCGACGGCGTCTTTGCTTCGATCGGCCGTCTTCTCGTGGCATTCGCCCGTTTTCCGTTGATTGGCCGGGCCAACGTCACGCAGTGGATCCGGTACGAGGGATTTGAGCACTATGAGCGAGCTAAAGAGCTCGGGAAAGGCGTTCTTTTCGCGACCGCGCATCTGGGGAACTGGGAACTCAGCGCATTCGCGCATGCATTGCTGGCCGAACCCATGAATGTTGTGGTTCGCCCCCTGGACAACCCCTTGATCGACGGTCTCGTCGAGCGTCGCCGTGCGATGTCCGGGAATACCCTTCTCTCGAAAAGAGACTTCGCGCGATCGATTCTGCAGGCATTGCGCGCCAATCAGCCGGTTGGCATCCTGGTGGACCAGAACACCTCCGCGGAGAATGGCGCGTTCGTGCCGTTCTTCGGACAGCTTGCCTGCGCCAATCTGACGTTCGCGAAGCTGGCTGCGCGCAGCGGCGCGGCCGTAATTCCGGGCTTTGCGATCTGGAGCAAACAGGAGCGGCGATACGTGCTCCGGTTTTATCGGGCCATCGAAATGACCGGCGATGCGCCGGCGGACACGGCGCGAATTCAGGCTGCCCTTGAAGCAGCAATTCGGGAGTACCCCGATCAGTGGCTTTGGATACACCGGCGGTGGAAGACGCGCCCGACTGGCGCCCCTGGCCTGTACGATTGAGTCATGCGGAGTTTTCCGCGTTACCAGCAATTCCTCATTATTCTTGGGTTCAGTTGTATCGGCCTGGTAGCGGCGTTGCTGCTGCGCTGGACCGGCGACGCCGTGCTGCCCTTCTTCGTAGCCGTTTTCGCCAGCGCATGGTTCTTCGGTTTCGAGGGCGGCATTACGGCAGTGGTATTCACCAGTGTCTTCGCGCTGCTCATGACAGTCGAGCAGACCGCCCGCGGCTGGATGCAGGTGGCGGAGGTGGTGGCGCTCGGCGTGGCGGTTTCTTACCTTCTTGAGCGAGCCCAGACGAGAACGCACCGGTTTCGGTCGATGCTGGGAAGTATCGGCGACGCCGTCATTGCGGCGGATCGCAATGGCAACATCAGCTACATGAACGAGCAGGCCGAGGCGCTGCTCGCGACGCCATTGAGAGCGGCAAAGCGCCGGCCTTTGCGCGATGTGGTGAGGTTTCGGGAGCACAAGACAGGCGAACCGGCGGATCTTCCGATCGAGGGCATACTGCGCGGCGAGACGCCCCCGGCGGCCGCTCCCAGAAGGCTCGTGCTGACGCGCGAGGGCCCGGATTCGGAAGTCGAAGAGATGATCGCTCCAGTGCGAAACCGGGCCGGAAGGATCGCGGGCGTGATTGTCACGATCCGCGATACGACGCGGCGGCGCGAGGCGGAGGATCAGTTGAGCCGTTCGCAGAAGATGGACGCGCTCGCCCGCATGGCGGGCGGCGTCGCCGGCGATTTCAATAATCTGCTGACGGTCATCACCGGATACGGCGAAATGCTGCGTGGCGAATTGCCGTCATCCAACCCCCTGCGCCGTTTCGCGGACGAGATCATTTTCGCCGCTGACCGCGCGGCGGCGGTCACGCGGCAGTTGATGGCGTTTAGCCGGCACCAGTCGCCGCAGACGCGGGTTCTCGATCTGAACGCGTCCATCACCAGCATGGAAACGATGCTTCGGCGATTGCTGGGCGAACGCATTGAAGTGGTGCTCATTCCCGGACCGGGAGTGCTGCGGATCAAGGCGGATCCGGGTCACGTTGAGCAGGTCATCGTCAACCTGGCGATGAACTCGCGTGACGCCATGCCGAATGGCGGCAAGTTCATGATCGAGACATCGCAGGTGGAACTGATGGCGGACACGCCGGGCCGGCCGGGTAGTCTTTCGCCCGGATCTTTCGTCGTGCTGACGGTGAGCGATACGGGCATCGGCATGGACGCGAATACGCGGTCTCGTCTGTTCGAGCCATTTTTCACCACCAAAGGGCAGGGTAAAAGCACCGGCCTGGGACTTTCGATCGTGTACGGGATCGTCAAACAATCCGGCGGCGATATCAGCGTTTACAGCCAGCCCGGGGCGGGGACGATCTTCGAAATCTATCTGCCGAAATCGAAGGAGCAGGAAGCCAGCATGCGGCGGATTCCGCGCGGGCCGCGCGGAACCGAGACGATTCTGGTGGCTGACGACGATGACGGGGTCAGAAAACTCGTACACGCCGTGCTCGCGACCAGCGGTTACACGGTCGTGGAAGCTCCCGATGGCAAGGAAGCCCTCGCTCTGTATCAGGCGGATCCTGCCCGGTTCGACATGGTCCTGACCGACATCGTCATGCCGCACATGAACGGTTTCGAGCTTGGCAACCGGATCTCCGATATCGATCCGGCGCAAAAGGTACTCTACATGTCCGGGTTTCGCGACACGCCACTCGCCGGCATGGAGCAGGAGCGGCAAAGACTTTTCCTGCACAAGCCGTTCACGCCGGATTCGCTGCTAGCGCGCGTGCGTGAAGTGCTCGACGGACGAATCGGGACAGCGGCGTAGAGTACGCCAACTGTCAGGCTTCGAGAAGACCTCTCACGCTCTGTTCAATCCGGCCGCTGACTTTGTCTTCGCCGAGGAAGTTCTTCACCATCGGCGGAAGGTCAAGATTTACGGTAACGTTCTGTTCGTCGACGTCAATCGTGCCGGCCAGCGGAACGGCGATGAAGCCGAGACGGCCCGTGAACGAAAAATTCATGGTCGACCCGTTCCATTCTTTCTTCTCGTCGCCGATCTCGACGGATCCGCCGGCCGCTCCGGTAAACAGGCGCGCCGCGCCGCGATCGATGATTCCGATGGCTTCGTTTTTGGTCTTGTGGTGGGGAATGATCAGTTTCATGCGCTGTTGCGTTTCAATTGTCCACACGCCGCGTAAATGTCGAGTCCGCGAGGCTTGCGGATGAAACAGGGCAGCGCGCGCCGGACGATGGTCTGAAACGCCGCGACGCGTTCCGGCCGGGGCGTTTCGTAAGGAATACCTGGTCCGGGATTCAGTGCAATCAGGTTCACTTTGCAGTTCAGCCTGGAAAGCAGGCTCACGACGCGGCGAGCGTCGGCGTCGGTATCGTTCACGCCGTGGAGCAGAACGTATTCAAAAGTGAGCTTTTCCCACGGGCGCAATGGATAAGCGCGGCACGCCTCAATGAGGTCCTTCAGATGCCATTTGCGCGTGATTGGCATCAGTTCCCGGCGCATCTCCTCGGTGGAAGCGTTCAGCGAGATCGCCAATTTTGGGCGGACGTCGGCTTTGCCCAGTTCCTCAATGCGGGGGATAATGCCGGAGGTCGAGACGGTAATACGCCGTTCGCTCATGCCGACCGCTTTCGGATCGACCAGAATGCGCGTCGCTTTGAGAACGTTGGCGAGGTTCAGCAGTGGCTCGCCCATCCCCATCATGACGATATTGAAACGCCTGCTATCGGCAAGCAGTCCATTGTCTCGCGCCACATACAGCACCTGCCCGACAATTTCACCCGCCGTCAGGGAGCGTTCGAGGCCCATGAGCGCCGTCATGCAGAACTTACAATCCACAGGACAGCCCACCTGGCTCGAGATACAGATGGTGTCGCGATCTTCCTCAGGCATGAGGACGGTCTCGACGGTGCGTCCGTCCGAGAGCCGGAGAAGATAGCGGCGGGTTCCGTCGCTCGATTGATAACGGCTGTCAACCTCAGGTAGACCGAGTTCCGCGTGCGCGGCCAGTTCGGTACGGACTCGGGCCGGAAGGTTCGAAATCTGTACCAGATCGTTCACCTTCTGGTGGTATATGGCACGGTAGACCTGTTCCGCACGATATCCCGGTTCGTCTGGCGGCAAGACCTGCCGAAGCTCGCTAACTTCCATTCCTACAAGAGCTTGCGGCACATTCCCGAGTTTAACACGCGACGGCGGCGGTAGCCGGGAGCGGCTCCGAAGTGGTACAAACGAATCAGGTCAAAACACGTTGTCATCTTCTCTACCCGCCCTCGTAGCCGAGCGCGACATCCGGACGACAACGCTTCCCAACGGCATCAAAGTCATCACGGAAGCGATGCCGCACGTACGTTCCGTTTCCGTTGGAATATGGATCGGAACGGGTTCCCGCCGGGAAACTCCTGAACAGAACGGCATTTCCCATTTCATCGAACACATGTTGTTCAAAGGCACGACCAGCCGGTCTGCCGAGGACATTGCCCGCTCGGTCGATTCGATCGGCGGCAACCTCGACGCATTCACAGCCAAGGAACTGGTTTGCTATAACACCAAAGTTCTCGATGACCATCTGCCGATCGCGATGGATGTTTTGAGCGATCTGGTATTGAATCCGCTGTTCCGGGAAGACGATATCGAGAAGGAAAAAGGCGTCATCCTCGAAGAAATCAAGATGGATGCCGATAATCCGGATTATCTTGTCCATGAAATTTTCTCCTCGAATTTCTGGAAGGATCACCCGCTGGGCAAGCCGATTCTGGGCACGCGCGAAACGGTCAAAAAGTTTTCGCAGCAGATGCTTCGGGACTATTACCAGGAAGTGTACACACCCGCCAATCTGCTGGTCACCGCGGCGGGCAATCTGACGCACGACCGATTGGTCGAACTGGCCCGTGAGCGCTTCGAAACCGTCAAACCTGCCGGTCCGGTTCCGGCGCAAACTCCACCTTCGACGCATGCGCGCATTGCGCTTCGATCGAAGAAGGAACTCGAGCAGGTTCACGTCTGCATCGGAGTGCCGTGTTTCCCGATTCCGCATGAAGACAGGTTCACCTGCTACGCGCTGAATACGGTGCTCGGCGGAGGCATGAGCTCACGGCTCTTCCAGAACATCCGCGAGCGACAGGGTCTGGCCTACGCCGTGTTCTCGGAACTCAATCCGTATACGGACACCGGCTGTCTCGCCGTATACGCCGGCACATCGCTCGAATCGGCTCGCCAGGTCGTCGAATCGGTGATGAAAGAATTCAGCGAGATGAAACAGCAGATCGTTCCTCCGGAGGAATTGCGCCGGGCAAAGGATCATCTGAAGGGTTCGCTGATGCTGAGTCTGGAATCGACTTCCAGCCGTATGTCGAATCTGGCCCGTCAGGAGATGCACTTCCACCGGTTTTTCTCGCTCGACGAACTGATCGAAGGTATCGAGAAGGTGACCGCCGAGGACGTGCAGCGCGTTTCCCGCACGTTTTTCGATCAGAAGCAGGTTGCTCTGACGATCCTCGGCAATCTGGACGGGTTCAAGATCGGCCGCGAAGATCTCGTCTGCTGAAGAACGCTCTACTGGAGCGACAGTACCACTCCGGACGGAGTCTGAAGGCCACCAGCCATCGCCGACAGCGCCACATCGCCCGCTCCCAACCCGGATGGCACGGTCAGATTGAACTGGTAAAGGCCCGCGGATGTGAGTCCGGAGAAAGCGGGGGTGACCGGCTGGTTATTCACGAGCAGGGTAACCGGAGTGGTTGTCGCCGCAGCCCCCGCGAAGACCTTGCCGGCCGCAACCGCCGGATTTGTGGGCCCGAAACCCACGCCAAACAGGACAAGACTATCGCCTGCTTTCGCCGCGACGGTCTTATAGCCCAGCGAACTCCCCGTCGGCCCGACAATATCGTACGAATTGGGGGTGTTTGGCAGGTTCGACCCGGAGCCATCGGGCCGTAATATGATGCCGGCGACATGCTTTCCGTCCAGCAGGCTGAATGAAGGACCGAACTGGCCAAGTGTGACCGTTGACGTTGCGGTTCCGTTGGCGTTCGTGACGACTACGTTCACGCTGCCGGTGGCCGTATCGTCGGGAGCCTGAAGATTGATCTGTCCGGGGCTCACGAACCAGAGGTAAGCAGGCTTGTTGTTGACCGTGACGCTCGTGCCTCCCAGCATTGTCGGGAAGTCGCCATTCCACGTCGCGGTCGAACCGGCGAGATTGGAGCCGTAAATCGATACCCATTCGCCCGGCTGAATCGTCGTCGAAGAACTATAAACCGGAACCACGCCGCCGGCGCTGATGGACGGAGCGTTCGGATTGGCGGCTGCCGGCGACAGTTGTAGTTTCGTTAGGTATACGTGCGTTCCGCCCGGCTGTAATGTGCCGGTAACCGCATTTCCTGCAGCATAGAGGGTCACGGTACCTACGTCGGTAGCGGGAGCTGTCCAGTTAAAACTGTAGGTATAACCGGGTGGCGTGGCCGAGGCGTTATAACCCGCCAGAGTGTGCTCTATCCACTGCAGGTTAGAGATTTGCGACGGGCATCCCGTCGGCGGAGAGATGGAGCCATTGCTGCACTTCACCTGCGTGAGGCTATCCGTTGGAGCCAGCAGCCCGGCGCCCTGGTTCGTCGGACTGCTGTCGACCCGAGCGCTCAACTGAAATCCGTACTTTCTCTCCGTTGCATCGGTGATGGTGACCTGGATCTGCTGCGTCTGGCCGGGGACGTAGCTCGCGCCGCCGGATGCCTTGATGCTCACCGATCCGCTGAACGAGTTTGGCGTGCCGCTATGGCAGCCGGACTGGATGCAGCCCGTAGGGTTATCCCCCGGAGCGCCGGTCTTGCCGGGATCTGGCCCGTACTCGTAGGCATAGATGACGATGGGCGCGATGGCCACGACGACGAGAGCACAACGCACGAAGAATTTTGTTCCACGGGTCTTACCGTGATTCTGCCGTTTCAAACTCACGGCAATTGGGACAGGAGGCGGGGATGACTCGGCACAGAAATGTTCAGCGCACGGTCCACCAGTGACCGAAAATGAACATACTGCCAGTTTTGGACAGAAATACTGTCTGGACAGTATTTCCGAGACCAGTGGCCGTCGAATACGATCCTTCGATAGCACGGTACGCGGGAGGAGGGGCGCCAGGGGTGTCATTGAACCAGGCTTCTTCTTGTACAAATCAGCGCTGATTGGGCTCTATCGCTTTGCC
>DASZUZ010000753.1:0-1931 GCA_035547415.1 Bryobacteraceae bacterium
CGCACCGACTGAATCTCAAACAGCGCCACCAGACCAGGTTCGCTGCCGCGCGGGGCGAACATCCGCTGCTTCACGGTGAACGCTGCGTGCGAATAGGTGATGGTGGTCATCGCCGGGCTGACCTCGATCGCGGCGGCCTGCTCCGTCACGTCGATGGGTACCGGATAATTCTCGATTTCCGCGGAGATCCTGAATCTGCTCAGAATCTTTACCGGAAACAGCCATGCCTCGAATTCGCCGCTTTGCTGGCCCAGAATCGCGGCGCGTTCGCCGGCAACGGTGAAGGGCTTGCGCGGTTCCACGGCCCGGGTAATCGTCAACGGGTCGCGGGGGATTGCAAACTTCGGAACCGGGTGCAACTGAGCGGAGGCCGCAGTCGCGGCCAATCCCAGCAGCACGATGGTTCGAAGGCTCAGAATGTCAGATGCAGCCCGAACTGCATGTTCCGCATGGGAGAGGCAATGTCCTGAATGAGGCCCGCCGCCGCGTTGTCCACCGCGTTTACAGGCAGAGCGAGGTTGGCCCAGTTCAAAGCGTTGAATACTTCCCATCGAAACTCCAGACGATATTTTTCCGCCATTACGAAGCTTTTGTCGAGGGACCAGTCCGCTTCGAAGACGCCCGGTCCGCGGAGGGAGTTTCGTCCGGCGGTGCCGAACCGGTAGAGCCCAGGGGCAGCATACGCCGCGGGACTGAACCACGCATTCCGATCATGCGTGACGCCGAAATAGGGATCGCCGATGGCATCCGGCCGGGTCGACATATCCGAGTTCAGATTCGCGTTATTGTTGAGCGCCGGCGAGAAGGGAAGCCCGCTTTCCACGCTGGTGATGCCGCGGAAGTTCCAGCCGCCCAGCACCGCATCCGTGACTGTCCCGCCGTGAGCCAGATAGTGACGGCCGCGACCGAACGGCAGTTCAAGCGTATGGGCGAGGGTGAAGACATGCTTGCGCTCAAACCCCGCGGGTCCGTAATCGATACGCGCGTGATACTGATCGGTTTCCGTGCCGAATTCGCCGTAGTCAAGGGTCTTCGACCAGGTGTAGGACGCGAGCAGGGAATAGCCGTGCGAAACGCGCTTCTGCGCCCGAATCTGAAGGCCGTTATAGTTGCTGCTCGTGCAGTTGCACTTGTCGAAGATGCCCTGCGTCAGGCCGAATTCGTTATAGAGCGGCCGGCGTGGATTGAACGGACCGGGGCCGGGGATTGCGGCGTTCAATTGAAACCCGCCATTCAGGTGCCGCCCTACATTGCCCACGTACGCTACGAAAATACTGAGGTCGTGGGCGAGTTGCCGTTCCACGGTGAGGTTCCACTGATCGACGCTGGGAATTTTCTGATCCGCGGGAATGTAAGAAACGCCAATGCCATCGGAGAGGGGAAGCAGGCCGTTCGACGGAATGGTCGGGAACACGACGGCGGGTGGCGCCGTGGTGAGGGGAAACACTGCCTGAAACGGCGAAGCCGCGGGCAGGCTCTGATTGACGATGGACGGATAGACGTCGGCCGCGACGTTGTTGAATGTCCAGCCGAAGGTACCGGGGAAAAAGCTGCGTCCGTAACCGGCCCGAACCACGGTTTTGGGATTGACAGCATAGGCGAAGCTGACACGCGGCGAGAGATTCTTCCACTGCGTCTGCGCGTTGCCGGAAAGCGAGACGCCGCCGACGCCCGCGACGTAAACGATGTTGTTGGTGACCTCGTATCGCCCACCCTCGCCCTTGTTGAGCGAATGGTCGGGAAACCAGGTATCCCAGCGGAGCCCGTAGTTAAATGTGAGCTTCGATGTGACGCGCCAGGTGTCCTGCGCGAAGAAGAACATCCGGTTCTGCCGGTCCTCCTGGTCGGTCGAGAGTTGCGCAAAACGCGCGAAGGAAGAGGGGAGACCAAGCATAAACGAAGCGAGCCCAAGGCCGCTCGCGCTATCGCTT
>DASZUZ010000754.1:0-5181 GCA_035547415.1 Bryobacteraceae bacterium
GGACGGCGGTATCGAATACGGCAAAACCTATCAGTACATGACGCAATCGATCGAGAAAGCGGGAGACCGGTATGCGGAAAGCGATCTCTCCGATCCGGTGACGTTTCAGCCCACCGATCGGTTCGCGCCCGCGGCCCCGGCGGGTGTCACGGTAGTACCCGGCACACAATCGATCGAACTGGTCTGGGATCGCAGTCCCGAGAAGGATCTTGCGTTTTACCGGGTCTATCGGGACGGGCAGAGAATCGCGGACCACGTTACGGCGCCGGCTCTGAGCGATAAGGATGTGAAATCCGGGGCAACGCACCGTTACCAGGTAAGCGCGGTGGATGCGGCAGGAAACGAAAGCCCGATGTCCGCTCCGGTGGAAGCGAATCTTCCTTAGTCCGGCAGGTTTGCTCGAATCAACGCGCGTAATAGCCCGGCTTGGCCCGCACCGCGAGGCCCTGCTTCTTCGCGCGAATGACGACCTTGTGAAACATGCCGTCGCGATCCGGATGTGAACTGACGTAGCCGATGTCGTACATCGACCGCAGTTCCGCGGCAACTTCTTTCAGGGAGTCGCCGATATCTTTCTTTGACGCATCGAAGCTGGCGCCTCCGGTTTCGGTGGCAAGACGGTCCATTTCGAGGATGCCGTAGCGGCCGCGAGCGGTCAATCGTCCTTTCTTCATCTCGGTGTATCGAACCGTGTAGACCAGCGCATCGGCCGCCTGAGCGGATTCGATCGCGTCTATCAGGTCGTGGGCACTCGAGTTGTCCTCGCCGTCGCTGAAGAGGATCAACGCCTTGCGCTCGCCACTGACCGGGCCCAGTTTTCGCGCCGCCGTGAGATACATCGAGTCGAACAATGCCGTGCCGCCTTCGCGGGTATCGTCGGGGGCGAGTTCCGGGAAAGCGCGGTCGCCTTTTTGAAATCGATTGAATCTCTCCATCAGATCCCCGACCGACGAACTGAAGTCGCTCACCACGCGAATGTGATTGCCGAAGCAGACGAGCATGGCGCGATCGCGGGGCATGACGGAGCCGGCGAGAAATTTCTGCAGGTCGCGATGGTGCTGCCGGATGAAGTTCCCCTGGCTTCCGCTCGCGTCCACGAGCAGGGCAAGCCGCAACGGCAGGTCCGTGGAGCGGCCAAAGAACCGGACATCCTGGCGCACGCCGTCCTCGAAGACTTCAATATCGTCTTTGCCGAGATCGCCGGCGAGCGCCCCCGACCCGTCGCGTACGATAAAAGCGACGTTCACCAGATTCACGTCCACCCTGATCGCGAGCGGAGGCGGATCCTGCGCCGCGAGCAGGGCGGCGGAGAAGATCAGCAACAAGCGCATCGCAGGAGATACGTTCGAGAGTTTATATGAGTTTGCAGGAAATCGTCGCGCGTACCATGTCGCGGCACGGCATGCTGGAGGCAGGGAGGAGGATCGGCGTGGCCGTGTCGGGAGGCGCGGATTCCGTGTTCCTGCTGCGACTCCTGCAACAGGCGGGACTCGCGTCGGTCGTCCTGCACGTGAATCATCAGTTGCGCGGATCTGAATCCGATCGGGATGAAGCGTTTGTGCGAAGTCTGGCGGCGGAGATCAATCTGCCGGTATCCGTGGCGGTTTGTCCCGTGGCGAAAGGAAACGTGGAACAGGAAGCTCGTCGCGCGAGGTACAGCTTCTTTGCCGAATCGATTGCGGCCGGCCTTTGCGATTCGGTGGCGACCGGGCACACGCTGGACGATCAGGCGGAAACCGTCCTCGCCCGTTTTTTGCGGGGGGCCGGCACCGCGGGCCTGAGCGGCATTCGCCCCAGGACCCATACCGGGATCATTCGTCCTCTGATCGATGTGCGTCGCGAGGCGATCCGCCAATCGTTGCGCGATCAGGGCGTTGCCTGGCAGGAAGATTGCTCCAATGTGAATACCGTGTTTCTGCGAAACCGGATTCGCGTCGACGTGATGCCTCAACTTGCGCAACTGAACCCATCGCTTCCCGAAGTGCTGGCCTCGACGGCGGAATGGGCATGGGCCGAAGAGGAGTATTGGGACCGGGAACTGCGGACCATCGAGGACTGCTTGCTGGTTCGCGACCGCGACGCTGTCCTGATGCGGACAGGGGATTTACTGGACCTGCCCGAAGCGGCGCAGCGCCGGATCCTGAGGCGAGCGATTGAAAACGTTCGGGGATCGCTTCGGGGAATCGATTTCCGGCATGTGGAGGCGATCCGGTCTTTGTCCCGAGCGAAGGAAGGCAGCGGACGGATCCAATTGCCGGATCTGGATATCTACCGGTCCTTCGACTGGCTGCGGCTTGCCCCGGTCGGATTCGATAGCCGGCTGGAGCGAGACTTCGAAGCGCCGCTATCCGTTCCGGGCCGAACGGGGCTATCCGAACGTCTGCTAACGGTAGATCTGGAACTGGTTACGCCGCCGCCCGTATATAATAAACAGATGAATGCGCTGGACTGGGAGCGCTGTGCCGGTTCGCTCACGCTGCGTAACTGGCGGCCAGGCGATAGTTACGCTCCCGTCGGCCGGTCCGGCGCGGAGAAAATCAAGACGTTGTTTCAGGAATATCGTGTCCCGCTCTGGGAACGGCGAAGCTGGCCGGTAATCGTCCGGGACAACTCGATCCTGTGGTCAAGGCAATTCGGCGTGGCGAGCGAGTTCGCCGCACACTCAGGCAGCAGCCAGGTTTTACTGGTTCGCGAAAGCCAGGAATCAAACCGCACACTTTCAACGTCTAAGAAATATGAACGCGCCCGTAAAGGTTGCTGTGTCTCCAGCGACCGCGTGCCGGGTAAGCAAGGCGCGGAGGTATCGTGAATTCAAACGTAAAAACAGTTATCTTTTGGGTGGTCCTGATCTGTGTGGCCGTGTTGCTGTGGGCGGTGGTTCGCCAGGGACACACCAAGCCTGACCGGGCGCTCAACTTTACTGAATTCCTGACGGAAGTCGAACAGGGCAACGTCAAGGACGTCAGCATCAACGGGAATGAAGTCAAAGGCGACTTCATGAACGGCCGCGACGCGTTCCACACGATCGTGCCGAGCAATTATCCGCATCTGTTCGACGTTCTGCAGGACAAGAAGGTCGCCATGACCTTCAACGACCCGAGCTCCAGCGGATGGATCTCCATCCTGGTTCAGTCTTCGCCGTTCATTCTGCTCATCGGATTCTGGATCTTTATGATGCGGCAGATGCAGAGCGGCGGCAATAAGGCCCTCAGTTTCGGCAAAAGCCGGGCGCGGCTGCATTCGACGCAACAACGCAAGGTGACATTTAAGGATGTCGCGGGGGTCGAGGAAGCCAAAGAAGAACTGCAGGAAATCATCGAATTTCTGCGGGAGCCGCAGAAGTTTCAGAAGCTTGGGGGACGGATTCCGAAAGGCGTACTGCTGATCGGGTCGCCGGGAACCGGCAAGACCCTTCTGGCGCGTGCGATTGCCGGCGAGGCGAATGTTCCGTTCTTCTCGATTTCAGGCTCCGATTTCGTCGAAATGTTCGTCGGCGTGGGCGCCAGCCGCGTTCGCGATCTGTTCGAACAGGGCAAAAAGAACGCTCCCTGCATCATCTTTATCGATGAAATCGATGCTGTTGGCCGTCATCGCGGGGCCGGTCTTGGCGGCGGACACGATGAGCGCGAACAGACATTGAACCAGTTGCTCGTCGAGATGGACGGCTTCGAATCGAACGAAGGCGTCATTCTGGTGGCCGCGACCAACCGTCCGGACGTGCTCGATCCGGCGCTGCTCCGGCCGGGACGTTTCGACCGGCGAGTCGTCGTGGGCCGTCCGGATGTGAGCGGGCGCGAAGCGATCCTGAAAGTCCACACGAAGAAGGTGCCGCTGGGCGATGACGTCGACCTCTCGGTGCTGGCGCGCGGGACACCGGGTCTGGCGGGTGCCGATCTGGCGAATCTGGTGAATGAAGCGGCTTTGAACGCCGCGCGGCAGAACCGGAAAGTCGTCATGATGATCGACTTCGAACTGGCCAAGGACAAAATCCTGATGGGCGCCGAACGCAAGTCGATGATTCTCAGCGAATCGGAGAAGCGGACTACGGCCTATCACGAAGCCGGTCACGCGGTTGTGGCCGTGATCGTGCCGAACGCCGATCCGCTGCACAAGGTATCGATCATTCCCCGCGGCATGGCGCTGGGCGTGACGATGCAGTTGCCGACAGACGACAAGCACAACTACAGTAAGGTCTACTGCGAAGACCAACTCGCGATTCTGATGGGCGGACGCATCGCGGAGGAGCTTTATCTCCACCAGATGACGACCGGCGCGGGCAACGACATCGAACGGGCCACGGAAATGGCGCGCAAGATGGTCTGCGAATGGGGAATGAGCGAACTCGGTCCTCTGAGCTTTGGCAAGAAGGAAGAGCAGATTTTCCTCGGTCGGGAAATTGCGCAGCACCGCGACTACAGCGAGGAGACGGCGATCCGGATCGACGAGGAAGTAAAGCGAATCGTCTCGACCGCTTACTCCCGGGCGCACGCCATTATCCAGCAGCATTCCAATGCGCTGGTGGTGGTGGCGGAAGCGCTGCTGGAGCGGGAAGTGCTTGACGGAGGGGAAGTCCGGGTCATCATGGATGGCGGCAATCTGCCCCCGATGTCGAACAACAAATCGAAGGATTCGGCCGACCATACGCAGCAAGTGATTCGCCCCGAAGGCGGCGGCGGGCGCCGGTTGCCAGGACTTTCCGAAGGGGAGCGCCCGGCTCCTGCGTAGTCAGAAAATTCCGGAATTTCCGGTTTATCTGTTCGATCTGGATGGCACTTTGCTGGACTCCGCCGCGGATATCTGCGGCGCAGTCCAGCAAGTGCTTTCAGGGCATCTTTCCGAACCCCTGCCATTTGAATATCTGAAAAGCTTCATCGGTTTCCACCTGGATAACTGCTTTACCGAAGTTCTTCCGCATTACTCGCGGGAGCAACTGGACGAACTGGTGCAGTCTTACCGGACGATCTACCCGGCGCGCGGACATGCCGGGACGCAGCCGTATCCGGGTGTGATCGAGGGTCTCTCCGCGTTAGGCGGGCGCAAAGCGACTGCAACCACTAAGGGCACGCCGACCACACGCGCCGTCCTCGAGAAATTCGAGTTGCTGCCGTTCTTCGATCATGTTCAGGGAACCGATGGATTTCCGTGCAAACCCGCGCCGGACGTGCTGCTGCGGTCGCTTGG
>DASZUZ010000755.1:0-3499 GCA_035547415.1 Bryobacteraceae bacterium
ATCAGATCGACGCCTTTTTCTTTGGCAAGAGCAACAATTCCGTCTACGTCAAGATAGGCCTGCACGGGACCGAGGCCTTCGCCGATCTGATAGGCCTCATCGGCTTTGAACCGGTGGAGGCTGAGGCGGTCTTCCTTCGAGTAGACGGCGACGGTGCGCAGGCCCAGTTCCGTCGCGGCGCGCATGATGCGAATCGCGATTTCGCTGCGATTCAGGGCAAGGAGTTTTGGCATCTATTTCGAGTGTGGCATGTCCACCTCGGACGCCGGCATCAGAGAGTTTGCAGGAGGGGGTCTGTCAGGCGGAAACTGCAGCGGTCGCCGCTTCTTCCTCTGGCCGCACGAACTGATAACGTTCCATGGTTACCGCGATTTCGAATGGCGCATCGGATGCGGACTTGTGGCTGCGCAGAACTTTACCGAGACAACGGATCCGGACCGGAGGGGTACTGGACGACAAAGTGATCAGGTATTCGATTTTGCCACCGATTTCAATGGCGCTGGACGACGCGAAGCACACACCGCCGGAACTGATGTCGCGAGTTCGCTCGATTCGATTGACCCGTTTTTCACCCACTTGCAGGATATGCAGCGGAAGCTGAAGGTTATACCGCTGTGTACGCCGTTGGTCCAAGTGTCTACTCTAATGCGGGTTCGGGCACAAAGCAACCAGCACCAGTACTGTTACCCGGTTTCTTCTATGGAACGTCCTCGACATTCACCAGCCGGTAGGTATTACAACCGTTTGCCTGTGATTTTTCGTAATGCACACGTAATTCGACAGGCTTTCCGCGACGGGTTGCCCGGACACGGATGAGGCGTTCGGTCTTTTCGGCAGCATTCGTCTTCATGTCCAATACATACGCCGCCAACGAGAGGGAAAGTCGTGACTGTCGCCGGAAGTTGTTGGGATAAAAGGGAAAATTCCGACGCGCCGCATGTGAATCGCCGCCGAACTCGCCCTGGACGGAGTGTGGGTTTGCCTGTGGGGATGTCGATTATGGCCACAGATGAACTCAGATGAACGCCGATAAAAACAATTGAAAATATTTTTGTTTGGATAGACACGTCTGGCTTTGGCGCTGCGGGCGAGATTGGTTTTTTGAAAGAGCGTTGGGCGCGGCGGCGGACGGGAGATGGTTGCTGAAAGCCTCAGGCGGCCTTCGTTGCGGGGGCCGATTGGGGCGGATTACAAAACGAAGCCGATTCGGTCTGTGGCCGGTAGGGCGGGGGCGTGGTGACGGCGTGCAGGAGATCTTCGAACGAGCCGATGCCGTTGGCTTTGCCTTTCAGGATTTTGCGGCGTTCGTCGGTGGCGAGCGTGGCGGTGACCTCTTTGTAGCTGGCGAGGCCCGTGTCGGTGGGCTCTTCGTTCTTCTCGACAGTTCGAAGCGGATGACGCGGTCGGTCTGCAGGCGGCGGCGCAGCGGTGGAGACGCCAGGAGGCGCTGACGATTTCGTCCACGAAGGTTACTTCGAGGGCTCCTTCGGGGTTCAGTTGGGTGACGAGATTGTTGGCGAGTTCGTGCCAGGTTTCGATTTCTTCGGGGCGAACGAAATCTCGTTGGGTGGACTGAGATGACGCTACAACAACCCGAAGAGCCATCCCGGCACCCGCATTCCAGGTGATTGAAAGGAAAGCGAAAAACCTTGTCGACCTGCCGTGACGGACAGATCTGGTTTGCGCCGGCCGGACGGCCGGCGGCAGGCCGAAGCGCGGCCCTCCCTTGCTTACCGAGAGGAGAGGCGCTACACTCATCTCGATAACCGCGATGAGCAAACCATCCGACCTGATTCAGGGGACACTCGATCTCCTTCTTTTAAAGATGCTCGCCGTCGAGCCGTTGCACGGATGGGCGATCAGCCAAAGGCTGCGCGCCGTATCCGGAGAGATCCTGCAGGTGAGCGACGGCTCGCTTTATCCCGCGCTGCACAAACTGGAACATCAGGGCTGGATCAGGGCGGAATGGAAGGCAACGGAAAACAACCGCCGCGCGAAGTTCTATTCGCTGACACGAGCGGGCCGGTTGCAGCTTGAAAAAGAGACGGCCAATTGGGAGCGGCTCTCCTCGGCCATCACGCAGGTCATACGTCTCGCGGAGATCTGAGCCATGCGACTCATCCGATGGATTTACACGGTTCCCCCGCGACTCCGCTCCCTGTTCCGCCGCCACCGCGTCGAGCAGGAACTTGACGAAGAGTTGCAGTTCCACCTCGATCGGGCAATGGAGGATGGCCTCGAGCGCGGAATGGCTGCGGATGAGGCGCGGCGAGCGGCGATGCAGTCGCTTCAGGGGATGGAACAGCGCAAGGAAGAGTGCCGCGACCAATGGGGCGTTCGAACGATCGACGGAGTGGCGCAGGATGTCCGGTACGCTCTTCGCACGCTGCGAAAAAGTCCGGCGTTCGCTCTGGTTGCCATCGGTTCCCTCGCATTGGGTATCGGCGCGAACACAGCCGTATTCAGCCTGATGGATGTACTGCTGATCCGACCGCTGGCGGTCGCGCAGCCCGAAAGGTTGTCGCTCATCAGCCTGGCGGATACTGCCCATCCGGACCGTCCGCAATATTCGTTTACTTACCCGTTGTTTCTCCAACTGCAGGAGCGTAATCGGGCATACTCGGGCGTCTTCGGATGGTGGTCGCGGAACGTTCAGACCCCGGAAGCGGGCAACATGGTTTTCCTGCGCGGGGTTTACGCGAGCGGCAATTACTTCGACGCGCTGGGAATGCGACCCGCGATCGGGACCGCATTCGGTCCGGATGACGATCACACCGCGGGCGGGAAGAACGGCCCGGTCGCCGTGATCAGTGACGCCTTCTGGACGCGAAAGTATGCCCGAAACCCGGCGGCGCTCGGTCAGGCGATCGTCATTAACGGCGTTCCGGTGACGATCACCGGAGTGATGCCGGCGGGCTTTTTTGGCGCGCAGGTCGGATCGGCGCCGGACATCTGGATGCCGCTCAATCTCGTCCGTACAGTAGGCGACGATGCCAAATGTCTGGACAGTCCGTCCTGCTGGTTTCTGAGCGTCATGGGACGGCTGCGCCCCGGAATTACCGAAGAACGGGCGCGCGCCGACCTGCGCGCGATCTCCCGCGCCAGCATGGAGGCGACACTCAGGCCAGGGATGCGGGCCGACCGGAAGGCCGGTTACCTTGCGCGCATTTTCGCCGCCGAGGCGGGGAGAGCAGGGTCCAATCCCCTGCGGCGTCAGGTCGGTAGCCCACTGCGAGTCCTGATGGGCCTGGTTGGCCTGGTGCTGCTCATCGCCTGCGCGAATCTGGCGAATCTGCTGACCGCACGCGCATCGGCGCGGTTCCGGGAGGTCGGCGTGCGGCTGGCGATGGGCGCCGGGCGCGCCCGCATCGTACGCCAATTCCTGACCGAGAGCATGGCGCTGGCGGCGGCGGGGGCAGCCGGAGGCTGGCTTTTTGCCGTCTGGTCGACGCGTGTGCTGGTGGACGTTCTCTCGACAACCGATAATCCGGTGCAACTC
>DASZUZ010000756.1:0-5060 GCA_035547415.1 Bryobacteraceae bacterium
GAAAGCTCTCGAAGGCGCGGCCGACGGAAATCACGATCGTTCCGTCACGGCGGGCGAACTGATCGACTTCGTGCGCTCGGACGTTGCGAGCGCCACCGGCAACAAACAGCACCCGCGCGATTTCGGCAGCATGGAGAACGCGACGAAGCTGTCGGACGTCTCGAAGGCAGGTATCAACATTACGCGGTTCAAGACGCTCTACGATTCCCGCAACGGCGGTCCGCTGCTGTTCGCGCAATCCGCCGGAGCGCCCCCGATTCCGGCTGAAGCGCGACGGGACATCGACGCGTTCGACGCCGCGATTCGGGGCAAACACCTGCTTCCCTCCGATCCCGCGAGCGCCTTCAACCTCCTCGGAAAACTTCGCGCGGAGCTCACTCCGGAAATGATGTTCCTCCAGGAAAACAATCTTCGCGTCGCGCTTGAGGATCAGGCGCAGCAGGTGCTTCTCCGCTATCTCGCGGGAGACCAGAATCCACAGACGAAGCCCGAGTTTGACGCTGGCTCGGAGTATATGGAAGCGGCCATGCGGCTCACTCCCGAATCGCTGTACCTGCAGGGCCGCGATTCGTTCTTTATGGGTCGCGCGCTGCTTTTCGAGAAGAAATTCAATCGGGCGGCCGATCTGCTCGAACGTTCCGTCCGCATCGATCCGGGCGAAGCCTACGGCTATAACGCGCTGGGCATCGCCTATCTGGAGCAGGCCCAGTTCGCGAAAGCCATTCCCGCTTTCCGGGATGCCGCGCGCCGCGCCCCGAACTGGTCTTATCCGCTGCACAATCTTGCGCTCGCGTATGTCGAAGCCGGCGATGGCGAAGCGGCCATCCGGAGCTACCGGCAGGCAATGAAGATCACGCCCAATTTCGCTTACCTGCCTTACAATCTCGGCCTCATTTACCAGCGCCTCAACCAGCGCCGGGATGCGGAACTCGCGTATCGCAAAGCCATGGCGCTGGCGCCGGATTCCGCCGAACCGCTCAATGCGCTCGGAACCCTCAAGGCAGCCGAAGGAAAAACGGCCGAGGCGGAAAAGCTCTATAAATCCGCCCTTGAAAAGAATCGGAATTTGTTGCCCGCGCGTCATAATCTGGCGGTGCTGCTCTCTTCCTCGAAAAACCGCCAGAACGAGGCCATCGATCTCTGGAAACAGAATCTCGCGGCAAAACCGGATTACCTGCCGTCGCGCCTCGGGCTCGCCGAACTGCTCGCGTCCCGTAACGATACTGCCGCGGCGATCGACCAGTACCGTGAGGTCATCTCTCAGGTCCCCGGATATACAGGCGCCCGGATCGCTCTCGCCGATCAGCTGATCAAGGCGAATCAGCCCGCCGCCGCGCTCGATCAGCTTCGAACGGCCGTGAAGACCCAATCGCAGGATGCCACCCTCTGGGAGCGCATCGGCGACGTGGAACGCTCTCTGAATCGCCAGGCGGAATCGAAAGAAGCGTATGCGACCGCTCTGAAACTCGGCGCCGATAATGCGAATCGGAAGCGCATTCGCACTAAAATGGCTTTCTAATGGCTGATGCTCGGGTACGTCTCCGGTTCTGGGGTGTCCGCGGGTCCACGCCGACCCCCCAGGTAGAAAATCTGACTTTCGGCGGAAATACGTCCTGCGTCGAGGTTCGCACCGCTCACAATGAGTGCTTCATCTTCGACGCCGGCAGCGGCATCCGGAATCTGGGCCAGTGCCTCATGAAAGAGGCGGCGGGACAGCCGATTAATGTCCGGTTATTCCTGACCCATTTTCACTGGGATCATATTCAGGGAATCCCTTTTTTCGCGCCCATTTACGGGCCCAATAATCACGTCGAGTTTTACACCGGGGTCAACGAACGCCCTCTCCAGGAAACGCTCGAGGGTCAGATGGCGAAGCCGTATTTCCCGGTCGATTTCGGGCAGGTCGCCGCGAAGCGGGATTTCAACATCATTCAGCCCGGCGATTCGGTCAAAGCCTCCGGCCTGAAGATCATTCCCTTCCCGTTGAATCATCCGCAGAGCGCGACGGGCTATCGCATTGAAGCCAATGGCGTGGTAATCGTCTACGCCACGGACTTCGAACACGGCAACGCAACGCTCGATTCGACTCTGCGCGATTACGGCGACGGCGCCGACGTTCTCATCTGCGATGCCCAGTACACGCCTGATGAGTACGACAAACATCGGGGCTGGGGCCACAGCACGTGGCTCAATGCGATCCAGGTCGCGCGCGACTGCCGTGCCCGCCAGTTGTTTCTCTTTCATCACGACCCCACCCACGATGACCAGCAGATGATGCGGATCACCGAAGACGCCCGTATGCAATTCGAAAACACCACGGCCGCGTGGGAAGGTTTCGTCGCGGTCCTGTAAATTATTTCCGCCGCAGTGTCGATTTGCCGGCGACTGATCCGTCGTACCGATGAAAAGGCAATTCGCCTGAGAGGAGATGCAATGCAGTATCTGATGACGATCTACACCAACGAAGCGGCCGATGCGCAGGCCTCGCCCGAGGAAATGAACACGGTGATGGGCGAGTATTACGCGTTCACCAACGAAGTCAAAGACAGGAAAGCGTACATCGGCGGCAACGCGCTGCAGCCCACCGCGACTGCCACCACCGTTCGCGTCCGGGATGGCAAGACCCTGACGACCGACGGACCCTTCGCGGAAACCAAGGAGCAGCTCGGCGGCTATTATCTGCTCGATTGTAAGGACCTCGACGAAGCGATCGGATTCGCTGCCAAAATCCCCGGCGCGCGCGCCGGCTGCGTCGAAGTCCGTCCCATCATGGTGTACTCGTAAAACGATGCGCCTTTGTTGAATGCCGGACCTCCGCGCCAGGATGGAAGCTGTTTTCCGCGAGGAGTCGGGCCGGATCATCGCATCGCTGATCCGGTTTTCCGGCTCCTTCGACCTGGCGGAGGAGGCGCTGCAGGAAGCGTTCGCGGGCGCTCTCGCAACCTGGCCCGAGTCGGGAATTCCGGTCAACCCCGGAGCCTGGCTGACAACCGCCGCGCGGCGCCGGCTGATCGACGAGGCGCGGAAAGAGAAGACCCGGCGCGAGAAGACGGCAGAGATCGCATATGGCGCCGCGGCATCGGTCTTGGAGTCGGAGATCTTCGAAGACATGCCGGATGATCGGCTGACCCTGATGTTCACCTGCTGCCACCCGGCGTTGAACCGGGAGGCGCAGGTCGCTCTCACGCTCCGGACCCTGGGCGGTCTCGCCACAACCGAGATCGCCCGTTCATTTCTGATGCCGGAGCCGACCCTGGCCCAGCGGCTGGTACGCGCCAAAAGGAAAATCCGGGACGCGCGAATCCCTTACGAGGTCCCGCCGCGCGAAAGACTTCGGGAGCGGCTGGAATCCGTCCAGGCCGTGATCTACCTGATCTTCAACGAGGGATATGCGGCGACCTCGGGCGCCGGGCTGATCCGCGCCGATCTGTGTGCCGAGGCGATCCGGCTTGGCCGCGTTCTGTGCGACCTGATGCCCGGCGAACCGGAGAACCGCGCGCTCCTCGCCCTGATGCTCCTGCAGGACTCGCGGCGGGCAGCGCGCGTCGGACCCGATGGAGAACTCATCACCCTCGAAGATCAGGACCGCTCGCTCTGGAACCGCGACGAGATCCGGGAGGCGTTCGAACTGCTGGCCCGCGGACCGGGCGGAGGGCGGTATCAGATGGAGGCTCGCATTGCCGCTGAACATGCGAGAGCCGCCTCTGCGGCGGATACCCGCTGGCGCGCCATCGCCGGCTTCTACGCCGAGCTTCGCAGATTGATTCCGACGCCCGTAGTCGCCCTGAATCATGCGGCCGCGGTCGCGATGGCCGACGGGTTTGAGGCTGGTCTTGGACTCATGGACCGGATCGACGGCCTCGAGGATTACTACCTGTTCCACGCCGCCCGGGCCGATCTGCTGCGGCGTCTCGGCCGCAACGCCGAAGCGGCGGGCGCTTACGCGCGCGCCCTCGATCTCGCCACCAACCCGGTCGAGAGAAACTATCTGGCGCGCCGTCTCGCGTCCGTAAAATAGCAGATATGATGCAGCTTGATGCTCTCGATCACGTGGCGATCCCGGTTGAAGACGTCGCGTCCGCGGTCGACTGGTACACCCGGACATTCCGCTGTGAGGTGAAGTATCGGGATGAGACCTGGGCCCTGCTGGCTTTTGCCAACATGCGGCTGGCTCTGGTCATTCCGAGCCAGCATCCGGCGCACATTGCGTTTGTCAGCCCCGAAGCGGAGAAATTCGGGACGTTAAAAACGCACCGGGACGGCACAAGGTCGTGCTATGTCACCGATGCGGCAGGCAACTCGGTCGAAATAATGGCCGCCGATTAGTTATCACACTCCGCTAAAAAAGTTTACTACCAGAGGTCAATCTTTACAAAAAAGCGCACGGCCGCGAAACTGTCATATATAATCCCATCTTGGAGTTTCGCTTTTGAATCTGTCCGCTCGAATCTACTGCGCGGCCGTGATTGCTCCGGGAGCGCTGTTGCTGCTCTGGAGTCTGGCCAGTCTGCATAGCGAGTCGCCGCTGCGCCTCGTTGCTTATATGTTGTCCGCGGCGCTGCTCGCCACGTTCAAGATGCGGCTGCCGGGCGTTACCGCGACAGTTTCCGGTGCGAGCCTGGTGGTCTTTGCCGGCGTTGCGCAGCTAACCCTGCCGGAAACCGTGCTGATTGCGATGTCCGCCGCCCTGGGGCAGTGTCTCTGGAATTACCGGCGACGGCCGCTCCCCGTGCAGGTGGCATTCTCGGTCGCGGCCCTGATGATCAGTGCGGCGGTGACGTTCGCATGCCAGGCGAAACTGGCGGTGCTTCTGGGAATTCCCAGCCTGGCCGCGCTGGTCTTCTGCAGTTCCGCGATTTACTTTCTCGTGAATACAGCGCTCATCGCGGGCGCCCTCGCGGCCACGGAGTTCAGGCCGCCGTTACGAATCTGGAAGCAGCTCTACCTTTGGACACTCCCGCACTACATCGTCGGCGCTGTGGTCGGAGGAACGTTGGCCGACGCTTCGGCCAGAGCAAGCTGGTTCCTGGTGCTCGCCACGATGCCGGTAGCGTATTACA
>DASZUZ010000757.1:0-5730 GCA_035547415.1 Bryobacteraceae bacterium
CGCGTTGAACTATTCGCGCTCGCTGCCCGATTTTCTCTGTCTTCAGGTGACGCGGCGATCGGTCGATATGCACTATCAGCCCGGGGGGCAGCCCTCGTGGTCCCAGACTGACCGACTGGCCGAGAAACTGAGCTTCGTGGATCACCATGAGAACTACGAACTGATCAGCCATAACGAGAACGCGCTGTTCGGCAAAACCTGGGAGTCGGTCGGTGGGGCGTTGTCACGCGGCGAATGGGCATCGCTGCTGCAGGCGATCTTCGACCCCGGGACGGATACTGATTTCAGATGGCTTCGCTGGGGTAATCTGAGCAACAAGCTCTATCACGTGTACCAATACCGCGTGGATAAAGCTCACTCGAAGGAAACGCTGGATTATCAACGCACCCAGCAGGTGACTCCCGCCTATCATGGCCTGATTTATGTTCCCGTGGACGCGAGCGTGATCTGGCGCATTACCGTGGAGCCCGAGATTCCCTCAGAGTTTCCCATGCAGGACGTGAAGGAGACGCTGAAATACGACTATGTCGAGATCTCCGGACAACGCTTCCTGCTGCCTCTGAGTTCCGAAGTCACCATGAGGACGGGCCGGATCGCGAACCGGAATGAGATCGATTTCCGCCAGTACCGGAAGTATTCTGCCGACACTACGATCAAGTTCGACGACGTGGACGAACCTCCGGCGGAAAACCAGACGCCAGAAAAACCGAAACAATAAGGCAGGGTCAGCGGCGGGATGTGAGAGAATCCTTCACGGACCGCAGCCATGACCCGCCGCACTTTCCTTCAGACCAGCGCTGCCGCGCCGTTCGCGGCGGCAGCGGAAACTCCGCGCCAATGGCGCCTCGGGATCAATACTTATTGCCTGCGCTTCTTCCGGTGGAATGACAGGCAGCTGCTGGATTACTGCGTCAAGCAAAAGCTGGATGCCGTCTTCCTGCAGGACTCTCTCGATCCGGGCGTGATGGAGACGTCCCACTGGGCCGAGGTTCGCGCCTGGTCCCGGGAGATGGGGCTTCATCTCGAGACGGGTGGCCCGGCGCTGTTGCCGAAAACAGCGGACGCTTATCCCCGGTCCGTAGCTCTCCTGCGGAAGCACATCGAGCGAGCGAAAGCGATGGGTTCCCCGATGGTTCGCGCGCTCCTCGCCAGCGATCGCTACAACATGCCGGACGAAGGCCCCGTCGAGAAACACATGGAGACCGGCGTGAAAATCCTGCGCGAAGTGCGCAGTCAGGTGATGGACGCCGGGATGAAGATCGGGATCGAGAACCACAAGGACCTGATGGCGTGGCAGACGCGCCAGGTCATCGAAGCCGCGGGAAAAGAGTTTGTCGGGTCCTATCTCGATACGGGCAATCCGGTGTTCGTCGCGGAAGATCCGATGACGACGGTGGAAGAACTCGGGCCCCTGGCGGTTACGTTTCACCTGCGGGATTCCGTCGTTTATGAGCATCCGGGCGGCGTTGCGGTGCAATGGGTCCCGCTCGGCGAGGGAACGGTGGATTTCAAAGCCATCCTGTCCCGCGCGGCGCAGATCATGCCGCCCGTATTCGTCTACTGCAAGCCGATTACAGCCCGGCCGCCGGTTGTGCTTCCGGTGTATTCGGAAGAATTCTGGACAAAGTGGTTTCCGAAGGGCCGCTCCAGAGATCTCTCGCGCTTCCTCGCGCTGGCGCGGCGCGGACGCCCCTATGACAAACCTCACCTGATGGCGGACGTACCGGAAGTCCGCGACCGTTATATCGATGCGCTTAAACTCCAGCAGATGGACCACATGGAGCGCAGTCTGGAGTACTGCCGAAAGACGCTCGATCTGGGCGTTCGCTGGCAAGCCTGATCGCCGGACGTCGAATCGTGCGATGTATGCTGGCCGGGGATGAAAGTCACTTTCCACGGCGCGGCCGGTACGGTTACCGGGTCATTACACGAGTTAGAGATTGAGGGACGGCGGTATCTGCTCGACTGCGGGATGTTCCAGGGCCGCCGAAAGGAAGCAGAGACACGGAATCGCACGTTTCCTTTCGAGCCTTCGTCGATCGATGCCGTCATCCTTTCTCACGCCCACATCGATCACAGCGGCCGGCTCCCGCTGCTCGTGAAGAATGGCTTCCGCGGCCCGATTTATGCCACCTCCGCGACCGCCGATCTGTGCGGTTCGATGCTCCTCGATACAGCCCACATCGCGGAGACCGATGCGGACTTTGTGAACCGGCATAATCCGGGCGACGAACCAGCCCTGCCTCTGTACACGACAGAGGATGCCGAAGACACGCTGCCGCTGTTCCGGCCCGTTCAGTACCATGCGCCGGCCAACATCGGGGGGAATCTGACGATGGAGTGCTACGATGCCGGCCACATTCTTGGCTCGTCTTCGATCGTGTTCACCGACGGGAGGACACGGCTTGCGTTTTCCGGAGACGTCGGCAGGCCCGGCCTTCCGATTATTCGCGACCCTGAAGCGCTTCCGCCCGTGGATTACCTGATCATGGAGAGCACCTACGGGGGACGCAAACATCCCCAACAGGGAGAGGCGCTGGCCAAGCTCGAGAGCGTAGTGAAACGAACGCTCGGCAGAGGAGGGCGTCTGATTGTGCCGGCATTCGCCGTCGGGCGAACGCAACAGCTTGTCCTTTTGTTGCATCAGCTTATCAACGAAGGGCGGATTCCCTCCGTGCCGATGTTTGTGGACAGTCCGCTGGCGGTCAACGTGACGGAGGCGTTCCGCGCCCATCCGGAGTGCTTCGACGAGGAAACCCGCCGGTATGTCGAGAATGGAGAGGATCCGTTTGGGTTTAAACGGCTGATCTACATCCGGGATGCGAACGAATCGAAGAAACTCAATGACCTGCGAGGCCCGTTCGTCGTGATCTCCCCGTCGGGGATGTGCGAAGCGGGGCGGGTTCTGCATCACTTGAGGCACAACGTCGGGGACAGCCGGAATACTGTACTGCTGACTGGATATCAGGCTGAGAATACGCTTGGACGGAAGTTGCGGGACGGCATGAAGACAGTCCGGATCTTCGGAATTCCTACAGAAGTAAGAGCGGAGATCGATTCACTGGATGAACTCAGCGGACACGGCGATTCCGATGAACTGATCGAGTGGATGAGGCCTATGACGTCCGGGCTGAAGCGCGTCTTCCTCGTACACGGGGAGCCGGAGCAGTCCGGTGCGCTGGCTGCCCGGATCCAGGGTACATACGGGATTGACACGGTTCCCGTATCTCCCGAGCAGTCATACGATTTGTAACATTGAAACGGAACGAATACCCTGTGCGGTCTATATACTTGATTGTTTGAGGAGTGATTGAATGAGTTCTCCGCAGTATCCCTACGCGCCGCCGCCACCGCCTTCTTATCAGGTTCCTCCGCCGAATCCCGGCGGTTCCAGCCTGAAAACAGCCCTCGCCACGGGCGCCATTATCGCGTCTCTGGCGGCGAACGGTTTCCTCCTCTATCAGGTGCACGATCTGCGGAGCGATACCGCGCATACCCGCGAGATCATGCAGAACGAAATCGACACGATCAAAGAGAACAGCACGGTCATGACGGCGGCCCAGCGCAAACACGTTGAGGACCTGCGCGAAGAACTCGAAAACCGGTCGAGGCAGTTAAATCAGGCCGCCAGCCAGGCGAAGCGCGAAGCGCTGAGCTATGCGGACGAACAGGCGAAGAAGCTCGAGCAGGAGCAGCAGAAGAATGCGCAGCAGCTGAGCTCCTCGATCTCAGATGTGAAAGCGAAGGCGGACACGGCCAACGCGAAACTGGCGGACGTCAATAGTGACGTGGCAGGCGTGAAAACAGATCTCGCCAGCACGAAAAATGACCTGTCCCAGACGAAGTCGGACCTCAAAAAAGTTACCGGCGATCTCGGAATGACCAGCGGTCTGGTCGCGACGAACGGAAAAGAGATTGAAGAACTGCGCCGTCGCGGAGAACGCAATATTATTGAGTTCTCGCTGAAGAAACAGAAATCGATGCAGCGCGTGGGCGATATCAGTCTGCGTCTCGAAAAAGCGGACCAGAAGCACAATAAGTTCTCGATGATCGTGCTCGCCGACGATAAGACGGTGGAGAAGAAAGACCGGAACATCAACGAGCCACTGCAGTTTTATGTTTCGAAGGCACTCTACGAAGTCGTGGTGAATACGGTGAGTAAGGATCAGATTTCGGGATATCTTTCGACGCCGAAGTACCAGAACCGATAGAGACAGCAGAATTGTCAAAGAGCGCCGGGTCCTGGCGGACCCGGCTTTTTTTGCGTTTTCGGAGCGCGTGTGCGCTACGATATCGTTGAGGTTCGGACCTCGGAAGACCCTCAGGCGATTTCAGCCGTGCAGGCGCTTTTCCGTCGCGGCCGGATTGGAATCTGCGTTCGGAAAAATTGACGACATTGGAAATGCTTGACGCCCTTGAGGCGGGCATCGAGGCCCTTCGCTCTCAGAACGGGAGTGCGCCGCCTCGAGAGAACGAACCACCTCCCCGGCCTGCGCCAAAAGAGACGGTCAGGCAGCATCCGTTTTCCCGAATCGAGGAACTCTAGGAGCCCCATGAGCACCGCTACGACTACAGCCACTGATAAGCACGATAAAAAGACACTGTTTGAGAAGCCGCGTCTGATTCTGACGCATGGCGAAAAGGGCGGGGTCGGCAAAACAACCGTCGCCCGCGTCATCGCCGATTTTCTGAACTCGCGCGACACGACATTCCGGGCCTTTGACGCGGAGGGCTCGACGGGACAGTTGCTGCGTTTTCACCCGGGCGAAACCGCGGCGGTCGACGTGGCGAATGCGGCCACGATCGCGCCGGTTCTCGACTATGTGATGGAGGGCGGCGCAAAGCGCGTAGCGCTGGTTGATCTCGGCGCCCGCTCCGGTGAAGACGTAAAGAGCTGGCTTTATCGCGGCGGCGCGCTCGAAGAAGCCGATGGCAGCCGCCTCGGAATTACGGTTGTTTACGTTCTGGGTGGCGCCGTGGACAGTGTCGGGCACCTGAAGGAGTGCTATACGGCTCTCGGGCGGTCCGTCAACTATATCATCGTGCGGAACTATGGCGTCGCCGGTAAGTTCGATGTCTACGACCAATCGAATGTGCGCAAGGACCTGCTGTCGATTGGCGCTCATGAGATCGCGTTGCCGTCGCTGGACGGTTCGGTGTATCAGTCGGTCGATCGCGCGAGCCTTTCGTTCTCCAGGTTCGCGGACGGCACCGGCGGAAATTATGGATACACGGAGCGCCGTTACTGCCGCACGTGGCTCCGCGAGTGCTTCGCCGCGCTTGAACCGGTCGCAACACTGCTTCAGTAAGTTGACAGCCTGGACCGGGGCGGCACGATGAAGCGCGCCGCCCTCGTCCTGCCGTTATTTGACGCCGACTCCCCGAGCGTCGGGCGTTGGGATAGGATTTGAAATGCCCAACATGTCTGACACCCGACGTACTTTCCTGAAAGAAGTCGCCGCACTTGGCGGCGGCGCGCTGTTCTCTTCTTCGAACCTGGCACTCGCGGCCGGTTCTCCCAACTGGAAAAATCACATCGGTCTTGAACTCTACACGGTTCGCAATCTGACCCCGAAGGACTACGAAGGAACTGTCGCGAAGGTGGCTGAGATCGGCTACAAGGAAGTCGAGCCCGTGGATTATGGCGGGATGGCTCCGAAGCAGTATCGCGCCATGCTCGACAAATATGGTCTGACTGCTCCCAGCACGCATGCCGGCGCCACCGAAGGC
>DASZUZ010000758.1:0-3981 GCA_035547415.1 Bryobacteraceae bacterium
CCGGGGGCGGCGATGAGCGGCGATTTTTCCTGTTTTTCATCGCCTTGTTCGCGGTCGCCGGCGCGCTGATGCTCATCGCCTGTTCCAACGTTGCCGGGCTCCTGATCGCCCGCGCGCTGAATCGCCGCCGGGAATGGGGAGTTCGCAAAGCGCTCGGCGCGAATCGTCTTCAGTTGTTGCGGCCCCTCCTGGCGGAGGGGATTCTCCTCGTCACCTGCGGCGCCGGCTTCGCTCTCGGGTTCGATGCCTTTCTCCGCGACAGGCTCAGTGACCTCCGTTGGCCTTCGGCATATGGACTCCCTTTCGAATTCCACTTCCGGAACGACAGCGGACTCCTTCTGTACGGTGCGCTGATCTCGTTCGTGGCGTTCCTGCTTTCTTCTGTCCTTCCCGCCTTTCGGGGCGCGAACGCGGATCTCAGCCTCGCGATGAAGCAGGGCGAACCGGCATTCTCCGCGCGCCGTATGGGCCTCCGCGGCGGCTTCGTGGCATTGCAGATCGCGCTGTCCATCGTGCTGCTCGCGCTGGGCGGCCTCTTCACTCGAAGCCTCGTCTATCAGGTGGAGAGGGGACCGGGTTTCGACATTACGCACACGCTCATTGCGGTGGTACATCCGCTGCCCGGACGATACGAAGGCGATCGCTCCCGGGACTTTCGTCAACAGGTGGTGCGCCGCGTTGAGGCAATCCCCGGAGTGTCGGCGGTGACGTCGGCGGGCATTCTGCCTTTGATGGGGGAACTGCCGGACGCGCTCGTGCGGCCTGAGGGCCAAGGCCTGTCCGTACTGCGTCACGCCTATGCAATCGGAGCGGGTGAGAACTACTGCGGGGCGCTTGGCATTCCGATTCTGCGCGGGCGCGATTTCGAGCCGGCCGATCGCGATCGGGAACCGGTTCCCGTGATCGTCAACAGGACGCTGGCGCGGGAGTTTTTCGCGGATGGTGATCCGGTCGGCCAGTTTCTGGTCACGGGACCGGAGCGGAAGGAACGTTTCCAGGTGATCGGCGTGGCGGCCGACGCCAGGATGCGAACGCTGGGCGAACCCGCCGCTCCGGCATTTTTCAGACCGGAGTTCAACGGACAGTTGCTGGTGCGCGTTGCGGGGGATCCGGGGAATTGGATCGGACCGATGCAGAAAGCGCTGGGCGAACTGGATGCAACCGCCGCGGTCGATGTTCGGCCCCTTTCGGAAGCAGCCGCCGGGGCGTTGTTTCCTTTGCGGGTGGCGAGCGGATTTGTCGGCTCGTTGAGTGTTCTTGGCATGGCGCTCGCCCTGATGGGACTGTACGCGTCTGTCTCTTACGCCGTAGGGCGCAGAACGCGTGAGTTCGGGATTCGCGCGGCCCTTGGCGCAACCCGATCCGGCATCGTCCGGACGGCAGTTCGGGACGGAATCGGTGTCCTGGTTTGCGGTGCCCTGATCGGCTTGCCGTTGTCGCTGCTCGCGATTCGTCCTTTGACCGATCTGATCCCGGATGGCGTCAATCCCTGGGCTCCCGCGCCGTTCATCGGAGTGGTTCTGGTGTTGCTGGCGACCGGCTTGATTGCGAGCTGGATTCCGGCGCGCCGGGCTGGCCGGGCGCAGCCGACCGCGGCGCTGCGCGAGGACTGAGCGGTTGTTATGATCGGCATCGAGTGCGCGTGCCTGCGATAACCGCTGTCGGTGCGTGCCTGTTGGCGCTGACGGCGAATCGAATTGGCCCGTCAGAAAACCAGCGCTCGAACATCGGACATCGTCGCCATCTGCGTCATCGGGTCTCTCGGACTCGGATCGAAGCCCAGCGCGACGATTCTTCGGATCCCGATCACGTCTGCGGCCTGAGCGATCCGCAATGGGCTGTCGCGGAACTTAGCGCGGCCGATGCCTCGCCCCTGGCAGGAAAATGGCAACGCGGAATCGGTTCGGGCATATTTCTTCGGAAACCAGAACCGCTCGCAAGTCATCGTCAGGTCGACGACGTCCTATCCGGCGAGGCGGCACTCGACGACTGGCTGAAACGCCGGACCCGGACCAATCAGGCGAGCGGCGCATCTCGTACCTGGGTTGTCAGCTAAGGGGACAAGGTCGTCGGCTATTACGCGCTTGCGTCAGGCGGCCGGCGTTCATTCCCACGGAGCCGGTGTTTGCAGCGAACGCTGTAAACGTTCATTATGCTGCGGCGGCGCGTCCAGCCGGGCAAGGAACTCAGCGTACGCCTGCGGGTTGACCGTAAGGATTCTCTGGTCGAGAAGCGTGTCCAATGCCGCGTGGCGGGCCGCGTCGAGTACGAAATCTGTAGGGGTTTTGCCCTCCAGTTCCGCCGTCCGATCGATCAGAACACGCGTCTCGGGCTGAATCCGGATATTCAATGCACTTCGCTTCGTCTTTTTCCGTTCGGAGGGACGCATCGAACTCTCCTTCCGCCAATATGACACGGTGTGATGACGAAGTCATTACGGTCTGTCCCTGCAGCGCGGGCAGGCAGGAGTGCGGGGACCGCTAAGATACGCGTGGCGCATTCTGAATCGCTACGCCTGCCCGCCCGACCTGCGGGATGAGCCCCGGATTCTTTCGAAGCAGGTCGAAATCCATTGCGCCGCCTGGTCTGAAGTGAGGCCGTTCTTATTGCCAGTCCTGCGCGCCGTGGAAGATCCGCGAAATTTCAATCGCGTGTGGCTTCACCTGATAGACGGCTATGTAAGGCAAAGCAGCGAAAGTCAGTTCGCGCCGCCCTGCCTCGGCCGCGAGCACAGACCACCGGACCTCCATCAGGACCGCAGAAACCGATCGAGGCGCTGCCCGACCTGCTCGTGCGTCAGATACTCGCCGCGCTGCAAGGCATCCTCGCCGAGGGTCACCGACTCAACAAAACGGGCTTCCTCGGCGAAATACCGGGCGATGACTGCCTGCACCACTTCGTCGGGATTGCGGCCAGACTGCTCGGCGCAACGCGCGAGTTTCGCTTCTATATAGGGCGTGAAGTGGACTTCCACAGCACCAGCCTGGTACGGAGAATTGCGACCAGCCTCCTGCAGTGCCCGGCAAACTTTGTATGCGTCGACAGGAACCGCTCGGCATTGGGCACAGACATTGGGCACAGATTTTGGTGACAATTCAAATTGCGGCGAGAGCCGCGCATTGATCGCACGCTCGGGAACTCGGTCGCGCTGCAACTCCCACTGGCCAAGCCCTCGCGGTAAGAAATTCTTCAGCATTTCACAAAGTCGGGTTGCGTTAGGGTGTGTAATCGGCGTTCACCTTCCTCGCAAACTCTTTCGCCGCTCGCAATTCCTTGAAAACGCTAAGTCCGTCCCGCCAGGACGCTCGAATTCCGACGAAAGTCGCGCGCTCAATCCCGCACAATAAGGCCGCGAACATGGATCTTCGACAAATACCCTCGCCCGGCGCAATCAGGCCATCCCTGATCCTGGCGACCGCTCATTGCCCGCGCTCCCTCGCGCACCCGCCTGCGTGCCAACATAAATCCAAAATCGTTTTTTGTCGGTTTGAACCCAACAACTTATTGAAAACAAAGACTCGCCTCTCGCGGAGAACCCGGCGAAACCCGAACGATCCCACCCGAGCCCACGCGCACCACCGCCCAGGGACCGAGCCTTTTCAACAACTTCCGAAGCCGTCGTTCCCGGAACCCATGCCGACCCCGGGCATACCCACCCCTCTCGCGCCCGCCTACAATGGTTCCATGACTGGCCGAGCGCCAGGCCGTCTCCAGGGTGACGACCTTGTGGGCGAAGTCCTGCGCAACATGGAAGAGGGGATCCTCCGCATCCGCGGCAAATCGCTCGTCCCCTCGATCTATCGCATCTACCTGAATCCCGACGACTACGAGCCCTTCCGCAACGTCGTCCCGTTCATCTCGGGCGAAATCCGCACCGCCCTCGACGACCGCCTCGCCGTCTGGAACCGCTCGAAGCGCCGATTTGCCCAGGGACTCCTCGAAAAGATCGGCGCGGGTGACGCCATCGAGTCCACCGAATTC
>DASZUZ010000759.1:0-4605 GCA_035547415.1 Bryobacteraceae bacterium
TGAGGTGGACCCCGTCCATTGGACAGCGGATCGAGTAAATTAAGTTATGGGAGACAGAGGCGCTTTAGGTGTCTTGGCCGACTCCGAGGACAGGAGCCGAAGAGCTTGCCGCAGGAGTCGGCCCGTGGTCGGACGGATTGATTGCGGCGTCATTGGTTGACGGCAAGCGCAATGGGTTGCCGGTAGACTTCCATCGGAGTCTTCGGCTCGGCGATGCCGAAGGCGCTGTGTGGCCGCGCTTCGTTGTAGAAGCGGAAGAACACGGCGAGGTTCGTATAGGCGTCGATCTGGGACCGATAGCTCTTCAGGTAAACCTCATCGTATTTGACGGTGCGCCAGAGCCGCTCGACGAAGACGTTGTCCAGCGCGCGGCCGCGACCATCCATCGAGATTTTCACGCCGCGGGCTAGCAGCGGCTGGGTAAACTCGGCGGACGTGAACTGACAGCCTTGGTCCGTGTTGAAGATCTCCGGGATGCCGTGCTCCGCGATCGCCCGTTCCACCGCCTGCACGCAGAACCGGGCGTCGTTCGTGTTCGACAGTTCCCAGGCGAGGACCGCCCGGCTGTACCAGTCGATGACAGCGCAGAGGTAGATGAACCCGCCTTGGATCGGAATATAGGTGATGTCCATCGCCCAGACTTGGTTCGGCCGATCGATGACGAGCCGACGCAGCAGATACCGGAAGACCGGATTCTGCGGATGCTTTCGGGAGAGATTCGGTTTCCGGTAGATCGCCTCCAGCCCCATCTGCTGCATCAGCCGACGGACCCGCTTACGATTCACCTGATGGCCCTGCCGCCGCAGCCAGCGCGTCATCTGCCGCGAACCAAACACCGGATATGCCAGGTACGTTTCGTCGAGCACCCGCATCAGGCGCAGGTTCTCGTCCGACTCCGGCTCGGGCTGATGATAGTAGCTGGCCCGCGCCAGTCCGAGCAGTTCGCACTGCCGAGTGATCGGCAGCGCGGGATGTTCCGGCTCAATCATGCGGCGACGTTGCTCAACGCTCGAGCTCGCCAGCTTTTTTTTTGAGCCACTCCAGCTCCATCTTCAGCCGCCCGATCTCCTCGAACAGCTCCTTCTCTCGTTCCTTGGACGCTTCGGCGTCATGGTCATGGCTGCCCTTCCGGGCGAACACCTCCGGCAGCCGTTCCGCCGCTTCCTTCTTCCATTGGCTCACCTGGACCGGGTGAACCTGGTATTTCGCCGCAATGGCATGGACCGGCTCGATGCCCTTCAAGGCTTCGAGACCAACTTTGGCTTTCAGATCAGGACTGTGCTGACGTCGCTTCTTGGACATTGGGATCGTTCTTCTGAGTTTGGATTAACGATCCGACCTGTCCAACTTTCGGGGTCCACCTCAAGGAACTCCTGCGCATCATCGCCGCCGATATGGTCCCGCACCGTCCCGATCGCTCCGAACCCAGAGCGCGAAAACGTCGGTACAAAGCGTACCAGTACCTCACAAAGCCGCGGCACGATATGGTCGTTTCCCCCTCGCGTGCACTCAAATGAGCGCAGCACTTAACTTAGCTCCATTCGGAGCTGACACCGAGATTTGTTAGCAACTGTTCTGAAATGCCAGACCCTCGCCTCGTCTCGTTCACGCGCCATCGTATCGAAGCTCAAGATTTCGATGCGGTCTTCACTGCAGGCGGATGCTTCGTGTTCGCGATCCGGCTGCAGGAGCGATTCGGCTGGAAGATTCGGGGGACACGACATCCAGCGCACGTTTGGGCGGTAACGGGCGGAAAAGGTGTCGACGTTCGTGGAGCTTATCCTGAAAGTATTCTATCCGCACTCGCGAATGGCGGAGAGACAGTGGCCGTCGAAGACTTCACTGCGGAAGAGGTTCAAAAGGAGATCGCAAAAAAGGAGTACCCTCCGGAACTGTTGGAGGAGATGCGCTCATTGGCAGATCGCATCTTCGATGCTCATGAGCGATACGTTTTGGTGCGTCCGCCAAAGCCAGAGGTTGAAGCCCTCTTTGCCCGCAAGAACACTAGTTGCCGCTGAAATACCGAAGCCTCCGCCGAGTTCAGTTAGCTAGGCCCGAGAAACCTGCCCGCCCCCTTGGTTAACACCGCTACAGGTGCACAGCGAGCGGCTGCACTATTCGAGGAGGTTCCTGGAACGCGCTGTATCACTCTTCGGCGGCGACACGGTTCGCGTTTTGATCAGGCACGAGGTGCTGCATTAGGAAATAGGGTGGTCGAGCTATTTGACTGATGTCAGTGTCAGTACATGAGGGTCGATAATTTCTACACCGCGTTCGGCTATCTGGCATGCCAATTTGCGGAACTGGAGGCGGATCTCCGTGCATTGCTTGCGGGGCTCTCCTTCCGAGATGACATGGTCACTGCTGCCGTCTTCCTAGATTCCTCCCAGCTGGCGGAGAATACAAACGCGCTGCGAAAACTCGCTCGTATATACGAAGGTTACGAGCCGCAGATGCTCGAAATCGCGAAGCGAATTGAAAAGCTGCGCGAGACCAGAAATCTGTTCATCCACGGCATATGGAATCCCGGTGATTTCATCAGTGGCGGCGTAGCCATCGTGCGGGACCTCAATTGCTCATACGAAAAACTTCCGAATGAGCGGCGATGGCATCGCGGTAAAGGGACGGAGCACTCGATCAACTCCTTCAATGAGCTGCTGAAAGAAGTACGGGCGATCACCGCACTTATCGAAGAACTCTGCGAGAAGCTCGAAAACGACGATGATCTCGAAATTAACCAGTTCGGATCGGTTTTCCGGGGCAAGCGGCCCAGCACTCGCAAGGGCGACTTGGAACTGCTCATAAAGGCATGAGTTTTCAGATCACATAGTTTCAGCCTCTGAGCCTTGCTAGGAATGTGCTCTCCGAACTCTTTGATCCAATGGGGGCAACGCGTGAAGGAAGCATGAGTTGGCGGAGCCCAAAATGAAGCGTCCGGTGGCGGAAACCGCCAATTCATGGGTCCGCCTGCACAGCGTTTCAGCATGTCCCGCCGAAGGCGGTAATGGGCCCACTGGGATTCGAACCCAGAACCAAAGGATTATGAGTCCTCTGCTCTGACCGTTGAGCTATAGGCCCGGAACGTCGGGACACCACCGCGTTTCCCGACGTCCGGCAAGCCTTAGTGGATTTTCTCCCCGGAGAGCACCATGGACGATCGGTTTCTGGCTCGATCTCACTCCGACGATCTTTCAAATCGGGCGCCTGACACCCCCCCTGGGAACACATGAACTCAGCAGATCCCCAAGTCACGGTTTCAGCGCGTGAGATCGGTGCCTACATCGCCTACGCCGCCGTCATCACCTTGGTTGCCGTCGGCATGTACGCGGTCGCGCCCAAGGGACTCGGGCAAATCCTGGGAGTCGGCTTCGCGCTGATGCTCCTCCCGATCCCAGTCGTCGTGCTCTACTTCACGCGCTGGCGCAACCGTGCGCGCTGACCGGCGGCCGCGCGGAGCGCGCGCCACCTGTCGCGCCGCGGGCGGATCGGGTCACTTCGGCGCCAGGCGCGGCTCGAACAGCATCAGCGCGCCGGTCTTCACCGGCTGATCCAGCACGAACGTGCAGGGCTCGTCGGCGCGCAGGGAAACCTGCCCGAGCACGTTCCAATCCAGCGTGTGCCGCCGCAGGTTCACGCGATATTCCGCCACAGTCCGGCCCGCCTGCTGAATCCCCAGGCGCGCAGCCGTGGCGTGATCCTGGTTGGGGTCGCCAGGATAACGGATCGAGACGTCCTGCGGTCCCGCCTCCGGCACCCGCATCTGCCACTCCACCGTCGCCCCCGGGTCGTCGGACCACAAATGCCGTGGAAACCATTTCCCCGCCGCGCGGACCCGTGCCGTGCCGCCGTACGGCGCCCAGCCACCGTTCGTGGTCCGCAGCGCGTCACCGATCCGGAAAAACGCCCGCTGCGCGTCGAACGACGCGGCCACCGCGCGATAGACGCGTTGGTCGTTGGCCCGCAGGAACGCGTTGTCCGCGGCGTGCCCAGCGCGATCGGGAATCACCGCCGGCAGCGGCTGCGCCCGCCGCACGTGATCCGCCGCCTCGCCCACCAGCCAGAGATAGTAGTCCGAAGGCAGCGGAGCGTAGCTGAGGGCGTTCGTGCCCCTCGGTGGCCGGGTGGCCGTCTTGAAGATCTGCGTGCCTTCGTCCATTTCGTCGAACATCGCCTGGTACACCATCGTGAAGCCCCCCTCCACCAGGCTCCGGTACTGCTCCCACAGGAACCGGCCGTCGAGCCGGTCGATGCCGCCGCGCGTGCCCTTGAGGTTGCGCCAACTGAAACCCGGGAACACCACCGGCATGTACTCCAGCCCGTGCGCGCGGCACCACGCCCGGTCCGGCACCCAGAAACGCTCCGCGTGGGCGCGGACGCCGCCGAGGTCGTAATACCGGCCGGGCGTCCAGGGCGACACGAGGTCCGCTTTCTCCAGCACGGCATGGAAATCCCGGTCGGATGTCGCGTCGGCCGTCTGTTCGCGCCACCACGTCGGGACACCCAGCATCACCGTGTTGCCGCCGTACGTGCGATCGTGCTTGAGAAAATCGATCAGCGCCGCGGTTTCCGCCAGCGTGTACGCCCGTCCGTCGTCGAAGCCCACGC
>DASZUZ010000760.1:0-2774 GCA_035547415.1 Bryobacteraceae bacterium
CCAGTATCTTTTCTGGTTCTACCTGCACCCGGCCGTCTACGTCACATTGCTGGGTTCGATCATGACCAGCGGCGCATTCTGTTTTTGGAAGCGCAGACGGCTGAGCCTCTGACCCCGGACGGACGTCAGGCAACGCCATGAAGCACCCGGGACGAACGCCGCCGTTTCGCGGGCCCGGAGGCGAAATCCTTCCCGGCAGCATCGCAGAGATCGCGTATCTCCCCCTGGGTGGCCTCGATCAGTGGGTGATGATTCGCGCCGAAAACATCGCTAATCCACTCCTGGTCCTTCTGCATGGCGGACCCGGTTTCCCGGAAATGCGTCTCTTCCGTCATTTCAATGCGGAACTCGAAAAGAACGTTTACCGTCGTGTACTGGGAGCAGCGCGGTACGGACAAAACGTTCGACGCCAGGATTCCCGCATCGTCCATGACGGTCGAGCGATTCACCGCCGATCTCGACGAACTGGTCGATGAAATGCGCCGGCGTTTCGGAAGAGACAAGGTTAGGATCTACGGTCACTCGTGGGGCTCTGCCCTCGGGGTCCTCGTACACCGCGCGTTTTCCCCGAAGGTGGCCGCGTATGTCGGTGCCGGACAGATTGGCGACTGGCCGGCGAGCGAGGTTATATGTTAGGAATTCACTCTGGCGGAGGCAGAGCGCCGCAGGGATCGTAACGCGCTTCGTCGGTATCGTGCGCGGCATGTCGTGGTGGCGATTCTCCCGGATCATTGTCGGCGGACCGGAATCCTCGATCTGCCCAATATTCTTCGCGGCACGCTGTTCTCCACATACTCGATGTGGGATGAAATCTCGGCCCTCAATCTCATGAAATCGGCGCCCGCTCTGGATGTGCCCGTATTCTTTTTTATCGGACGCCATGACCATGTGATCGCTCCGGAAACCAGCCGGGCCTATTTCGACATGCTGACGGCGCCGTCAAAGCAGTGGGTGTGGTTCGAGGAGTCGGCGCACGAACCGGCCGCTGAAGAACCCGCCCGTTTCCACGAAGCTATGGCGGCGGTGGCGCGACGACACGCTTTCCTCACCGCATTTGCGCCGGGCGCCGGTCAGGAGTAGACTCATCCAACACAGATCGAACCGATCTGTCCTGGAGAGTCAGATGCAACCCTCGCTTTCGAGCCGCGCCGCGGCGGCCGCACTTGCCCTTCTTCTCGCCGCTCTGATCATTCCGCCGCTTGTCGCGCAAAGATCGACCGCAGATATCGTCGGTACGGCAACCGACGCAACTGGCGCCGTCGTTTCCGACCTGAAAGTCACGGTCAGGAATCTGGACACGGGAGCCGAATTCTCCGCCACGACCGACAGTTCCGGCAACTACCAGGTGACGCTGCTTCCCATCGGCCGTTACAGCATTCGTGGTGAGGCGCCCGGCTTCAAGACGTGGAGCGTTCCCGAAGTCGTCCTCGCGATCGGCGACCGGTTGCGGCAGGATGTCCATCTCGAACTCGGCGCGGTCGGCCAGTCGGTGGAGGTCGTAGCCAGTTCTCCCGCGCTGCAGACCGACAGTTCGTCGTTGGGCAGCCTCATCAACGAACGGGCCGTGCAGGATCTGCCGCTCAACGGGCGCAATTTCGTCGCGCTGGCCCAATTGGCCGCCGGCGCTACCGAGGGCGAGCCCACGGGTCTGCCAAGCGGTACCCGTCCCGACGACCGCCGCCAGACTTCCGCCGTCTCTGTCAACGCGCAGCCGACGAGCTTCAATAATTTCCTGATCGACGGCATGGATGACAACGAACGCTTCATCGGAACTGTCATTGTCAAACCCTCTGTGGATGCGCTCGTGGAAATGAAAGTCCAGACGAACCTCTACTCCGCGGAGTTGGGGAGAACCGCGGGCGGCGTCCTCAACTTCGTCACCAAATCCGGCAGCAATGAAATCCACGGCTCTCTGTTCGAGTTCCTGCGCAACGAGAAACTGGACGCGAGAAACTTCTTCGCGGGCGCAACGAAGCCCAGCTATAAACAGAATCAGTACGGCGGCAGCGTCGGCGGTCCGATTCGCCGGAATCGCACTTTTTTCTTCGGGGATTACGAGGGCTTCCGGCAGAGGCAGGCGCAGACGTTCACAAACAGTGTCCCTGTGCCCGCCGCGAGGCAGGGCGATTTCTCGACGCTGAATCCGATCTTCGACCCCCTCAGCACAAGGCCCGATCCCGCGAGACCGGGACTGTCCATCAGAGATCGCTTTACGGGGGACGTGATTCCGGCGAGCCGCATCGATCCGGTCGGCCTTGCGCTGGTGAATCTTTATCCGCTGCCTCTCACGCCGGGCCTGGTCAACAACTTCACATATATTCCGCTGAAAACGCAGGACAACGACACGTTCGACGTTCGCGTGGACCACCGCTTCTCCGACGCCAACACCTTCTTTGCGCGCTACTCGTTCAACAACACGAATACCGTCATTCCGAAAGGATGCCCGACCGCTCCGAACGGCATCGATCCGGTGTGCGACACAGGCCGGTCGGGCACCGCGCGTCAGCGCGCGCAAGGCGCGCAGATCAATGATGTCCATGTTTTCGGGCCGCACCTCGTCATGGAACTGAAAGCGGGCTTCAGCCGCTATTACGTGTTCTCTCTGCCCGTGAATTACGGGAAGAACGTATCGCAGCAGATCGGGTTGAACGGCGTCAATATTGACAATGACAGCTCAGGCCTTTCGATCGTGGGCGTCTCCGGTATTGCCACCCTCGGCGACGCCAGCTTCATCCCTCTGATCACGCTCAACAACCTCTTTCAGGAGGTTGGGA
>DASZUZ010000761.1:0-2501 GCA_035547415.1 Bryobacteraceae bacterium
GGACCGGTAAGAAGGCATCAGCGATCGCGCTTCCCGACGGACGCTCGCCAGGCCATCCTTCGGAAAGGAACGCGGGTTCCCGTTCGCGCCTCTGATCTGAATCGAGAGGTCATCCTCGTTCAGCGCAACGCCTTCCACACGCCGGCCGTCAGCGGTTGTCACCACGACGGTCAGATACTCGCGAAAAACTTCGGCGTTCGGATCAATCAGGGAAAGGCGAAGGGATTCGGGACTGCGCCGGAGACCGATATCCGTCAGATCCGGCCCCAGACTGCCGCCCCGATTCGCAATCGAGTGGCAATCCACGCATCTGCCTTTCCCTTCGAAAATCGCCTTTCCGTTCTGCGCCGTGACGGGAAGAACGCAAAATGCGAGTAGCCAGATCCGGCTAATCCAGCCCGAATGTAATGAGCACATCTCCGACAGCCAGAGAAACGTACTGTTTGCCGTTCGCAAGATAGCTGATCGGCGAAGCGTAAACGCGATCGTTTGCGGCGAAATACCAGAGCCGCTCGCCTGTCCGGGCATCCAGGGCGAACACGACGCCCTCCTGCGTACCGCCGAAAACGAGATTGCCCGCGGTTGACATCACGCCGCCCCAGGGAGGCGACAGCACCTTGTGCTCCCATTTCGTAGTCCCCGCAAGCGGATCGATCGCCACCACCTTCCCCCAGCTTTCTTCTGGCGCAAACCTCGCGGCGCGCGGATTTCCCCTGGCGCCGGGCGCCGCGGGAAGGTTCCCGCCCGCCCCGAAAATGCCGGTTGACTGCGGACCTGGAACGTCGCTTCGCCGCGCGCCCCCCGCCGGCGCCGCATTCGGTCCGCCAGGGTCGTCGTCAGTCGCATGGCGGATCGCATTCTTGGTGAACAACCGCCGCTCGTCGCGGGCGAAGACATACATCAGCTTCGTCAGCGGACTGTAGCTGTGAGACATCCAGTTGGCGCCCCCGTCAACCCCGGGAAAGACCTTATCGTTTCCCTCATTCGTCGGGTCGTTTCCCGGGATCACGTCGGGCCGGCCTTTGTCGTCGAACCCCCTGGCCCACGTCTGGCGGACGAAGTTCTTCGCGAGAATGAACTGCCCGGTGTTGCGGTCCAGCAGATAATAAAAACCGTTGCGAGCCGCCCACGCCATCAGTTTCCGCGGCTGATCCCGAACCGTTCCGTCCAGAAGAACGGGAATCTGCGTGGCGTCCCAGTCATGCGTGTCCTGCGGCGTGAACTGGAAATGCCATTTCAACGTCCCGGTGTCCGGATCGAGAGCCAGCACTGAACACGAGTAGAGATTGTCTCCCTTGCGAGAATCGGGATTGTAGTCCGGCCACGGATTGCTTGTGCCCCAGAAGACGGTGTTTGTTTCCGGATCGTAAGAACCGTTGTTCCAGGTGGAAACTCCGCCGGTCTTCCAGGAATCGCCCGCCCAGGTACCGAAGTTCGGTTCGCCGGGCTGCGGAATCGTGTGGAACCTCCAGACACGCTTCCCGGTCGCGGCGTCATACGCATCGAGGAAGCCCGAGACCGGGTGTTCGCCGCCAGCCATCCCGACGATCACCTTGTCCTTGACCACCAGAGGCGCGCCCGTCGCGGCATAGCCGCCATCGGCGAGGTAGTCGTGGATCTGCGTCTTCCAGAGTTCGCGCCCCGATCTCGCGTCGAGCGCGATGAGATGCATGTCGAGCGTATTCATGAACAGCCGGTTGCCGAGAATGGCCAGCCCGCGGTTCACCCTTCCGCAGCAGTTATACGTCCGCTCCGGGTTCTTGTAGGTGTAAACCCACATAACGCGCCCGGTCGCGGCGTCCAGCGCGAAAACGTCGTTCTCCGGACGCGTGAGATACATGATCCCGTCCACGACCAGCGGCGTCGTCTCGAACTTCTCTTGCGAATGCGCCTGAAACAGCCACTTCGCGTGAAGGTTCTTCACGTTGCCCGCATTAATCTGATCCAGCCGGCTGAACCTCCAGCTGTTATACCCACCGGAGTAAGTCAGCCAGTTGCCGGGTTCCTGATCTGCGTGCAGCAGACGTTCATAAGTGACGGGCAGGCCTTGCCCCTGAACGCTGCCCGCGCACCACAGGAGAGCGGCGGGAAAGAACCGAAAAACATTTTTCATTGGGCACCCCGCAATGAGTTCAGGTAGGCCACGACATTCTCCAGTTCGCTTTGATTCAATGTCTTCCCGTACCCAGGCATGAGCGACGGCTTGTCTCGACGAATTTCTTTGACGTCCTGCTTCAGAAAGGACCGCAGATCTCCACGCGCATCGCGCAACTGAATCGAAACGTCATCTTCGTTCAGCCGGATGCCGCCAACGCTTTGTCCAGATCGGGTCACCACCTGTACGGCCCGGTAGGGCGTGGCCACCTCTGCTTCCGGCGTCACCAGCGCTTCAGTCAGAAATCGCAGGCCGCGGCGGCGTCCGACGTCGGTCAGATCGGGCCCCAGGTTACCGCCTTCGCCATTGATCGAATGACATGCGCTGCATTGTCCTTTGCCTTCGT
>DASZUZ010000762.1:0-5304 GCA_035547415.1 Bryobacteraceae bacterium
TGCATCCGGTGGCGTTCTATCTGGAACTGAAAAAACATCTGCCGACGGAGACGATCATTTCCTGGGATGGCGGCGAGTTCGTGCAGTGGGGACGCACGATCATGCCCGCCACCGGACCGGGCAAATGGCTGCGTCTCGGGCCGCTCGGTACGATCGGCGCGGGACTGCCGCACGCGCTCGCGCTGCAGGCGGCGCATCCCGCAGAGCGCGTCGTCATGATCACGGGCGACGGATCTTTGGGGTTCTACATCGCGGAACTGGACAGCGCGGTGCGGCACAAACTGCCGATCGTGATCATCGTCGGGAATGACGCGGGGTGGGGACTCGAACGCGAGTTGCAGGGCGTCACGAATACGGTGGCGTGCGAACTGCTGCCCACCCGTTACGACAAGGTGATGGAAGCTTTCGGCGGCGGCGGCGAGACGATCGAAAGGGCCGAAGAGATCGGCCCCGCGCTCGAACGCGCCTTCGCGGCCGGCGTTCCGTATCTGATCAACGTGAAGATTCGGGGCGCGCGGTCGCCGTTTACGGAGTGGCAACTGGCTGCGAAATCCGCGAATAAATAATCGCGCCTTTCGTCCGCGCAATTTCGCGATATTGCGCAAGCCAGGATCGTAATTCCGGATATTTGTTCATGGCGAGCGCGGGGTTGAAGGGCCCGAGCCCGTCGATCAGGAAGTCCGGCCGCGAACGCGCGAGTTCTTCGCGCGCATCGTGCGTTCCCTGCGTGAGGACGACGCCCGATTGCGTGAGGTGACGGTCGGCCGGAACGCCCGTCATCGCCTGGCATTCGAGATACCGGGTCGCGGGCTTCAGGCCGGTGTAGACATAAATTTCGGGCCGATATCCCCACACGTAGAGCGTCGCCGACGGACTGGCGACGCCGGATACGATACGCGACGCTTCGCGGCTGTCATTGTCGAGCGCCAGGTCATTCCAATGCGCAAGCGAGATGTAGCGGGGCGCGAAGCGGATCAGCGGAACAGCCAGCAGAACCGCGACGGCGGCGATGTAAACGCGTCGTTTCACCGCCAGTTCCGTGACGCCTCTCGATGCGGCGATCACGAGCGGCGGGAGAATCAGAAAGAAGTAGCGCGGGAAGAAGCGCCAGCCGAGAACGACGCCCATGTAACAGATAGCGGCCCACGCCATGAATTTCCAGTTACGGCTTCTCCACCACCAGGCAATCGCGGCGACCGCAACGGCCGCATGAAAGCCGAGCCAGTTCACGGTGCGGACGATGCCGTTCCGGACCGGATCCGAAACCACCGGACTTCCCGCGTATTGTGACGGCCAGCGCCAGACCTGGTCGATGTACGGGCCGAGAGCGCCCGCGCCCGCAAGGTACGCGAGCGCGATCGCGTTGGGAACCAGGAACCCGAGTCCCAGAGAAATCACGCCGGGCCACACAAACAGCGCGCACGCCGCGAGCACAAAGACTGCCTTCGCGTTGACCAGAAAGCCGATACCCGCAGCAAGGCCGCTCCAGAAGGGTTGCTTCCGAAACGCGAACAGAATGGCGGCGAGATGCGGGACAAGAAGGAGCAGATCGGCGGCGAGGGGCAATACCGCCGAGTGCGTGTCGAAAGTCAGAAAGAATCCGAGGAACGCCGCCGCGACATAGCCTTCGCGCCGCGACCACAGGCGGGCGGCGATCGACCACGCGAAAACGCACGCGACGAGCGCGTAGAGCGCGCCCGCCACGCGAAGGACCGGTCCGATCGCGGCGCCCCAAAGCAGGTAGACCGCCGGCACGAGCGGTGGCTTGTCAAACCAGGCGTCGCGGTAAATCACGGCGCCATGCTTCATCTGCAGAGCGACGGCGAGCGGAAGATCTTCCTCGGCCCACAGGACACCCGCGTGGCGCAGGTGAGCGGCGAGCAGAATCGCGAACAGAGCGGAGAAAAAGAGAATCCGGCGCAGAACCCTTAGTATATTGGACTATACCGGCGGGCGAAAAAACGGCGAAACATGGATATCCAGGAACAACTCGCATACCTGCGTCAGACCGTTGCGCGAATCGACCGGAAATACGCGGAGACTCCCGAGCCGCCGGCTCGTCCGGCGAGTGGTTTCGTCGAGGACCTGCTGTCCGGCGAAGTCGTCGAGACGCCGCACGGCAAGCACTTCGAGACCGAGAAACTGTACCAAAGGCACAAGCGGCACGGCAGCTACGACATCTCGGATCTGATCGAACTGCCGCCCGATCTGCTGCACGCGCTGTCCGATGGCGCGATTCCCCAGGCGCACCCGAAAACATGGGCGTTTCTCGATACCGAAACCACGGGACTCGCGGGCGGATCGGGCACCTACGCTTTCCTCATCGGTGTGGGAAGCATCGACGAAGAGGGCTTTCGGGTGCGGCAGTTTTTCATGCGCGATTACGCGGAAGAACCGTCCGTGCTGCACTCGCTCGCGCAATATCTGGCGCGGTTCGACGTCCTGATCACCTATAACGGGCGAACTTACGATCAGCCGCTGCTCGAAACGCGGTATACGATGTGCCGCGCCCGTCATCCGTTCAGCCGGATGGAGCACCTCGATCTGCTCTACGGCGCGCGCCGGCTCTTCAAACTGCGGCTCGAGAACTGCCGGCTGGTGAATCTGGAGAATCAGATCCTGGGACTCGAACGCCACGGCGACCTGCCGGGCGAAATGATCCCCTACTGCTACTTCGAATATCTGCGGACGCAGCGGGCATTCCGGCTCGTGCCGATCTTTCATCACAACGTGATGGACATCGTTTCGCTCGCCTGCCTGACGGGCGTCATTCCGGAAGCGTTTCGGGATCCGGAAAACGTCCGCGCGCGGCACGGCATGGATCTGCTCGGGCTGGCGCGATGGCTGCAGCTTTCGGGGCGCGTGGAGGAAGCGCATCGCATGATGCGGCGGGCGGTCGAGATGGGATTGCCCGACCAGCACCTGTTCCGGACTCTGTTCGAAGCGGGTGCGATCGAGAAGAAGCTGGGCCTGGAGCATGCGGCCCTCGCGACGTTTACAGATCTCACGCTGTCGCCGAATCCCTATCGCGTGCGCGCCTGCGAGGAACTGGCGAAACACTACGAGCATCGGGAACGAAACTTCGCGATGGCGCTCGAGTGCGTGCACACGGCGCGATGCGCGGAAGATTCGCCGGCGCTCGCGGCGCGACAGGCGCGGCTCGAAAAGAAGAATGCGGCTACCAGCCGTCAGCCGAAGCTGCGATTCACCGGGGCGCGCCGGGAGCGTTCAACCCGCTGACGGCGGCTCGACCCCTTCTTCAGCCGGGGGAGGTTCGGCCGGCGGTTCTTCCGCAGGCGGTTCTTCCGCAGGCGGTTCCTGCACGGGCGGTTTTTCGGTTGGAGGCTCCTCCACCGGGGGAGTTTCCCGGGGTGTTTCCACCGGCGACGGCTCCTGGGCCGCGCTCCCTTCCGTGTCCAGCCTGCCGATTTCCTGGAATTCCTTGAGCGTCGGCAACTCCGCCAGATCCTTCAGTCCGAACTGCACCAGGAACTCACGCGTGGTCTTGTACAGGATTGGCTTGCCGACCACCTGCTTGCGGCCAGCGGTGGCGATCAGCTTCCGATCGATCAGCGTCTTGAGCACACCCGCACCCTGCACGCCGCGAATCTCCATGATTTCCGGCGCGGTAATCGGCTGTTTGTAAGCGATGACAGCAAGCGTTTCGAGCGCCGGCAGCGACAGCTTGAGCGGTGGATTCAGGTTTTTCACGAAGCGCCGAACGGCCTCGTGGTGTTCGGGTTTCGTGGTCATCCGGAACCCGCCGGCGATTTCGCGAATGGTCAGCCCGCGGTCTTCCTGCTCATAATCCGCCGCGAGCAGTTCAAGCGCCGCGACGACGCGCTCGCGCGGCTGTTCGATGGCGGTGCAGATCTGGTCGAGCGAAAGCGGCTCGTCCGTAACGTAGATAATGGCTTCGAGCACCGCTTTGAGCTTCGCGTCGCCCAGCGTCAGCAAAGAACCCTGCGACTCGTCCTCCGGCAGGAGATCTTCGGGCAGCAGTTCGTCAGGGAGAAGGGCTTCAGACAACGCCTCCGGGGCTGGCGCTTCTTCCGTCGCGGCTTCGGCATTCGCCGATTCCGTATTGACCGGCTCCGCGGTGACGGGCTCGTCCGTCTTCGCTTCGGCAAGCGGCTCGGCTGCGTCCGCCGGTTGCTCGGTCACGGGCTCGGCGCCGGGGGTTTCGTTGACGACCGCCTCCGCCCCCTCCGCCTGCTCCGATTCCGCGGCGGCTGCTTCCGGCGGAGTCACTTTCCCGGAAGGCTCAACCGCGGCCGCGTCCGGAGCGCCTTGCGGCGAATCCACTTCGGGAGATTCCATGCGTTACTTGTATTCCTCTTCGATTTGAGCGGCGGGCTGCGCGGATGCCTCGTCGAACCGCTCACCCTTGCCAAGCGCGATCTCGCCAAACAGATCCTTCTGCAGAATCTGGACGGCCTGCATTTTGACCATCTCCAGAACCGCGAGAAACAAACAGATCATGGCGCGGCGGCTGCGCTGCTTTTCCATCACCTGCAGGATGAAAAGCGGCTTGTCCTTCTTCGTGTGCGCCAGCAGCGATCGCACGTGGGTCAGCATGTCGCTGACGGAAACTTCTTCCTCGGTGACCTCGTACACGGGACGGCTTTTAATCCGCTCGAAAACATCGCCGAACGCCTTCACCAGATCGAACAGAGAGACGGCCAGGCCGGGATCTTCGTCCTCCGCCGTGAATTCTTTGATCCGGGGGTTCGACCAGACGTTTTCTTCGATCAGCCGCTTCTGCTGGAGCATTTCGGCCGCGTCCTTGAAACGCTGGTGTTCGAGCAGGCGCTGGACCAGTTCCTCGCGCGGATCCTCGTCCGTCTCTCCTTCCTTCTTCAGGGCGGGATCGGTCGGCAGCAGCATGCGCGACTTGATATGGATCAGAGTCGCCGCCATAAACACGAACTCGGCGCCCAGGTCGAGATCCATCTCGCGCGCCTTTTCAATGTAGGCGAGGTACTGCGATGTGATCGTCGCGATCGGAATGTTACGAATATCGATCTGCTGACGCCGGATCAGATCCAGCAACAGATCGAGCGGCCCCTCGTAGTGATCGAGGTGGACGTTCAGGGGCGATGAGGACACCGGAGACAATCTCTCATTATCGCTTGCCCGCCAGAACCGCCGCGGCGCGCCCGGAGGCCTCGTTGACGAGCAGTCCCATCTTCGGGTGGCTGGGTTCGAAATCGGGGCGAAGCCCGTATTCCTCCAGCGTTTCGGTGGTCGTGGGACCGATGGACCCGACGAACACGCTCGCCAGGGATTCGCGAACCTGCTGCG
>DASZUZ010000763.1:0-6437 GCA_035547415.1 Bryobacteraceae bacterium
TGGCGGGATGTCGTCACACATCCCAAGGTGGATATCGTCGCCGAACTGGTTGGAGGGACGACCGTCGCGCGTGAAATGATCGACGGCGCGATCGCCAACGGCAAGTCGATCGTGACCGCGAACAAGGAACTGATGGCGCTGTGCGGAGCCGACATCTGGGACCGCGCGATCAAGGCCAAAATCAATCTGGCGATGGAGGCCAGCGTTGCGGGCGGGATCCCGATTCATGCCGTCCTGCGGGAAGGCATTTCGGGCGACCGGGTTGTCGCGCTCGCGGGAATTCTCAACGGCACAAGCAACTACATTCTGACGGAGATGGAGCGCCGGGGCGAGTCGTTCGACAAAATTCTGAGCGAGGCGCAGGCGCTGGGTTACGCCGAAGCGGATCCGAGCGCGGACGTGGATGGTTACGACGCTCGTTCGAAGCTGGCGATCCTGTCCGCGCTGGCGTTCGGCGAGCGAATTACGCCGAGCGACATCTTCGTGGAAGGCATCCGGCGTATCACTGCGCAGGACTTCGATTATGCGCATCAGTTGGGTCATACGATCCGACTGGTCTGCGCGGCGAGCCAGACGGAGCGCGGGCTGATTCTGTCCGTGCGTCCGGCGCTCATCCCGCAGTCGACGATTCTGGCGAGCGTGAAAGGCGCGTATAACGCCGTCTGGGTGAAAGGACAGTTCGGCGCGGACACGTTCTACTACGGGCGAGGCGCAGGACCCAATCCGACGGGCGTGGCCGTGGTGAGCGATCTGATGCGCGTGGGACGCGAGATTCGCAGCGGCAGCCCGGAGCGTGTCTCGCCGTTTGCGCACGAAAGGCTCGGTGAATATCAGCCGGTCTCCATCAACCTGCAGCATCGGCCCTACTATCTTCGGTTCCGCGTGGACGACAGGCCGGGTATTATTGCGGAACTGGCGGGGATTCTTGCATCGAAGCAGATCAGTCTCGAGGCCGTCCTGCAGGTGCCGTGCGACACGAAGGACGATCTGCCGTTTGTGATCACGGTGGAGCCTTCCTCGGAGCAGGCGGTCCGGGAGGCCGTGGAACAGATGAGCCAGTTGAGCTTCCTGCGGGAGCCACCCCTGGCCTTGCCGATGGAACCGCCGCTTTGATCCGGTTTTAACGGTTTCCGCCGGCTGCAGCAAGTTCGGGACTATCGGTCAACGGGACGCCTGCAGCGGTCATTACCTTGTGAAACATCGCGACGGTTTCGAAGGAGGGTTTGAAGTTTCCGAACCGATAACCCTCGGCGATGCGCAGCGGCGTCCAGCCGTATTTGTTCTTTCGATTCCAGACTTTGATATCGGCGCCTTTGTCGGCCAGGAATTTGACGGCGAGCGGAAGGTTCTTATAGGCGGACGCGTGCATGGCTGTTTCGCCGTTGTCGTCCACGGCGTTCAGATCGGCTCCGAGATCGAGAGCGACCTGCATGGCTTCCAGAACTTCGCTTTCGGTTCCAGCGTCCTCGCCCGGAGAGCGAGTTCCGAGTCCGGCGGCAGCCATCAGGGGTGTGCTGTTGTCGGCGTTTTTCAGCAGCGGGTCTGCTCCAAGCCGGGCCAGTTCGCGCATCAGTTCGGCGTCGGCGGTGCGAGCGGCGAGGAAGAACGGCGTTGCTCCCGTGGTGTTGAGGCTGGTGAGGCCGACGTTGATCTTCTTCGTCATCCGGGCATTGACGGCGGCGCCATGTCTGACCAGTGCGCGTACTATCTCGATACTCGTCATGTTCCCGGAACCCTCGGGCGCCGGATCGTTGTCGCCTCCGCCGGACTTGCGGACCCAACTGACAGCGTGGAGAGCCGTAAAGCCGGGCCCGTGCGCATTCGGGTCGGCTCCGGCGTCGAGCAGACTGGCCGCGAGTTCGTAATGGGCATTCTCGACTGCGAGAATCAGGGCGCTCGTACCGGGACGCGGTCCTTTGGATTTTCGGACTGCATTCTTCGCCGGCTGGAATGTTTCGTTGACGTCCGCGCCCGATTTGAGTAGAGCGCGAACTACCGCGATGCGGCCTTCGCGAACGGCGAAGAGGAGCGGCGTAAAGCCGGATCCGAGACGGGCGTGGATATCGGCGCCGGCGGCGATGAGCGCTTCGACAGCTTCGACGTTCCCTTCCGCGGCTGCCCACATCAGGGCCGTCTGGCCGTGAACCGGCTCTTTGGCGTCTACCGTCGCTCCGGCGGCCAGCAGGGCTTTTATGGCGTCTGCTTTGCCGGTTCGCGCTGCGGTCATCAGGGCTGTTTCGCCGCCGGGGAGGGCCGTGTTGGGGCCGGCGCCAGCCTTCAGGAGCAGTTGGACGATTGCGGCATTGCCGTTAGTACAGGCGAGGCTCAGCGGTGTGACTCCATAGCGGTTGGCGGCTTTGACGTTGGCTCCCGCTTTGATCAGCATTTCGGCTGCAGTCAGGTCGTCCTGCCAGACCGCCCAGTGGAGGGGTGTGTCGCCATCGGGTTGTGTGGCGTTGACGTTGGCGTGCCGGCGGATCAGGGATTGCAGGGTGTCGTGGCTGGAATGGCGAACCGCTTCGAGCAATGTGTCGTCGGGCAATGCGCACAGGAGAGTGGCTGAAAAAAGGAACGCGGCGATGCGCCGGGCAGAAGCCCGGCTGCAGGGCGGAAGCCCTGGCCCCACATCGTTCAGGGTATTCACAGGAGTTCTTTGATCGTGCTTTGGCTGTCGGCGAACTTGTCCAGGTGAACGCCTACCTTGTCGAGCAGCGTGAGGTGAAGGTTCGCCAGGGGCACCGGTTCTTTGTAGCGGATGTGACGTCCGCCCTTGACGCGGCCAGCGGCTCCGCCTGCCACCAGAATCGGCAGATTCACGTGATCGTGTACGTTCGGATTGCCCATGCCGCTGCCATACAGATAAACCGAATGATCGAGCAGGGAGCCCTCGCCCTCGCGTGTTGACTTCAGCTTGTCGAGGAAATACGCAAACAGCGAAACATGGAAGGCGTTGATCTTCGCGAGTTTCGCCAGTTTTTCCGGATCGTCCTGGTGGTGCGTCGTCGGATGGTGCGGGTCGGGCACTCCGATCTCCGGGTAGGTGCGAGTACTGGTTTCCCGCGCCAACTGGAACGTAATGACGCGCGTCACGTCTCCCTGCAGAGCCAATACCTGGAGGTCGAACATCAGCTTCGCATGGTCGGCATAGGCTGGGGGCACGCCGACCGGACGGTCGAGGTCGGGCATATGCCCGTCAGCCACGCTCGCCTCGGCACGCTGGATGCGGCGTTCCACTTCACGAACGGTATCGAGATACTCGTTCACCTTCGTTCGGTCAGAGGGCCCCAGTTTATTCCGCAGGGATTCGATATCCTGACTCATCCAGTCGAGGAGACTGGCGTTCTGCTGCATGTCCGCGCGCCGGTCCGCGGGCGTGCCGCCGTCGCCGAACAAACGCTCAAAGACCATGCGCGGATGGGCTTCCGCCGGGAGCGGCGTCGTCGGCGAAGACCACGACAGATTATTCTGGTAGACGCACGCGTACCCGTTATCGCACTGGCCGACCGTAGTCAGCAGGTCCATCGCGAGTTCGAGAGATGGCAGGCGCGTCGACTGGCCGATATGTTGGGCCGCAATCTGATCCGCGGTTGTGGCGAGTTGGTAGTCGCTGCTTTCCGTCCACTTCGCCGTCGCGGCGCTCAGAAACGATGAGTTCGAGGTGGCATGCGTTCCCGGATACGCGTTCTTTAATTCCGTGTTCGTCAGGACCGTAATCTGGTCTTTCAGCGGTTCGAGCGATTTGAGGATGGGAGAAAGCTCGGTGAGGGTGTCCGAACCGGGTGGCGTCCATTCGGCGATATTCGCGCCCATCGGGATGTACACGAAGCCCACGCGGCGCACGGGATTAGCGGGGGTCGCCGCGAGAGGGGTCAGGGAGGGAACCATAGCGTCCAGCAGCGGAAGGGCGAGCGCGGTTCCGACGCCCCGCAGAAACGTTCGCCGCGGGAGTGCTTTCTTCGTGATGATCATTGCGATCTCCTCATCTGAAACGGTGTGCTGTTGACGATCCCCAGAATGAATGATGAAAAACGGAAGTCCTGCGCCCGCGCGTCGCGAACGATTCGGCGGACGGCAGGCTCGTCATAATACTCGGTTCCGCGGCCCAACGCATAAGTGAGCAGTTTCTCGGTGAGCGTGGATGCGAAGAGGTCCGGGCGCGTGAGAAGGGCCTGTTGCAGGCCTGCGACGCCGTCGAACTTCGTACCGTCCGGAAGCGCGCCGGAGGCGTCAATGGGCGTTCCGCTCTCCGTATCGCGCCAGCGACCGACGGCATCGAAGTGCTCCAGCGAAAACCCCACGGGATCCATGAGCTGATGGCATCCTGCGCACGCCGGATTGGCACGGTGTTGAGCCATCCGGTCGCGCATGGACAAAATTTTACCGCTGCCGGTGTTTTCCTTCAATGGCGGTACGAACGGCGGAGGGGGCGGCGGCGCGGTTCCGAGAAGATTCTCGAGGACCCACTTTCCGCGAATCACGGGAGAGGTTCGAGTCGCGTAAGAGGTTACCGTCAGAATGCTCCCCTGACGGAGCAGACCGCCGCGAACGCTATCGCTGTCGAACGTGATGCGGCGGAGACGACTGCCATAAATGTTCGGAATGCCGTAATGCTTCGCGAGCCGCTCGTTGACGTAAGTGTAATTGGCGCGGAACAGGTCGAGGACGCTACGGTCTTCCCGCAGGATGCTCTCGAAAAAAAGTTCCGTTTCTTCCCGGAAAGCCTGGCGGAGGTTATCGTCGAAATCCGGGAACGCGCGCATGTCCGGAGTGATGGCAGCCAGACTCCGCAGATGCAGCCACTGGCCCGCGAAATTGGCAGTCAAAGCCGAGGAACGCGGATCAGTGAGCATCCGCCGCACCTGATGTTCGAGTGCGCCGGGTTCGCGAAGATTTCCCCGGATCGCCGCATCCAGAAGTTCGTCATCGGGGATGCTGCTCCAGAGGAAAAAGGACAGCCGTGACGCCAGTTCGAGATCGCCGATTCGATAGGGTGTGCCGGGCGCGATACCGGAGGGATCGGATTCCACGCGGAAGAGAAATTCGGGACTGACGAGCACCGCGCGAAGCCCCATCTCGATTGCCGATTCGAAGTTTCCGTTGGCGCGCGCCTCCGTGTAAAACTTCATCGGAACGCGCAGGTCCGCGTCCGAGACCGGCCGGCGATATGCCCGGCGCATTACCGTACTCAAAATCTTTGTCGCGCAGGCGTTTTCTTCCGCTGATTTCCCGGGGTGGCATACGAAAATCCTGCGCCGGCTGGGCGTGTCGCCAGGGCCCTCGGCGTCGTACGGGCCATTAATCGTCACCGAAAACACCGCCGGATGGATACGCGGGTGGCGGTCCATGTTGAAGTGAGCCTGATAGGGCTGCCGCTCTGTTTCCAGGAGAACTGAAGGCTCTTTGGGAAACGCGACTTCTACCAGGTGCGGACCTGCCTTGACGGCGAGCCGAATATTGAGGCCCTGGTCAACGGCGTGATGGTCGGCATCTCCCTTTGGTGGCGTGACGGTAAACAGCTTCACGCGCTGCCCGTCCAGCATCAGTTCGACTTCGCCAGGCTGCGTAAGTCCTTCCACATGCTCGTTACGGTCGCGCTGCAGGCGGAGTTGGAAATCGTACTCGGCATCGACGGGAAAGGTGTAATGGACAACCGTTCCGCCACGAGTGCCGAAGGGAAGCTCGTCGAAATGCTCTTCCTGGGTCAGATCCGGCGGAAGAATCACTGTGTCGCCCCCGGGCGAGCGCCCGGCGATGCCGATCGCCAGCCGGGTAATCTTCTTCGCGGCGGACAGATATTGTTCGAGAAGGACCGGCGACAGGTTACCCACTGTCACGTTGTCAAAGCCGTGGCTCGATTCGTCATTCGGGAGCAGCGTTGAGACATCGACATCGAGCGCAAGAAGGTCGCGAATGGCGTTGCGATATTCCGTCCGATTCAGGCGGCGGAACGTGTCTGTGCGGCCGGGGTCAGGTTTCAGGGCGGCGGCGCTGTCAAGGGACGTCTGGAGCGACGAGACGATGGCGTCGTACGTTTTCTCCTCAGGGCGGGGAAGTCCGGGCGGAGGCATGTATCGCGCCCGCAGCTTGCGAACAACCTTCTCCCACACTTCGGCGTGCTGGCCAACATCGCCTGCGGTTACTCCGTCAAGCGCAAGTCCACCGATCTTCGCTTTGGAGTTGTGGCACCCGACGCAATATCGCGCGATCGCGGATGTCACAGCGGCCGGTGGAGGCGCAGCGACTGCGCCACCTGCGAGGAGCAAAAACAGCGTCAACCGGCGCATCGCCACGATCATATAAGCAGGGACCGGGCGGCGCAAGCGATCTTCGGTTCAGTGAGCAGCACGGGCGCGCGCGGATTTGTATCGCAGATGATTCTGGCCCCGACCGCCTGCCGCCGCTGCAGCCACGGTGACCGCGGGCGGCTCCTGTTCCAC
>DASZUZ010000764.1:0-3117 GCA_035547415.1 Bryobacteraceae bacterium
AAGACCGGGGCGAAAGATTTCAGACATGAATCGGAGTAGTTTAAGCCTTCGCGATCTGCGGAATCAACTCGCCATAGACATCGGTGAGCCGCATGTCGCGCCCGTTGAACCGGTACGTCAGCTTCGTGTGATCCATGCCCAGCAGGTGCAGGATCGTCGCGTGGAGATCGTGGATCGAGATGGGCTGCTCTTCGGCCTTATAGCCGAATTCGTCGCTGGATCCGATGACCTGTCCGCCTTTGATCTTCGCGCCCGTCATCCACATGCTCATCGCGCCCGGATTGTGATCGCGGCCCAGGCCGCGCTGGGAAATCGGCATGCGCCCGAATTCGCCGTGCCACATGACCAGCGTCGTGTCGAGCAGGCCCGAGGCTTTCAGGTCCGTCAGCAGACCCGCGATCGGCAGATCGACCTCCGCCGCGTGGCGGCCATGATTGTCCTGTACGTTCTCGTGCGCATCCCACGTGTCGAGGTTCTGGACGCCCAGACCGCCGTGAAAAAGCTGCACAAAGCGCACGCCGCGCTCCACCAGGCGCCGGGCCATCAGGCACTGCCGTCCGAAGGGTTCAGTGCGCGGGTTATCCAGACCGTACAGCTTCTGAACGGCGGGCGACTCCGCGCTCACATCCACGGCCTCCGGGGCGCAGCCCTGCATCCGGTAGGCGAGCTCATAGGACGCGATGCGCGCCGAAAGCTCCGTGTTGCCGGGATATTTTTGCGCATCCATTTCATTGAGTTTTGCGAGCAGATCCAGCCGGGCGCGCTGCTGGTCCGGCGTGACGCTGTCGGGCGGCTTCAGGTCGATGATCGGGACTCCCGCCGCGCGGAATACAGTGCCCTGATAAGCGGCCGGCATGAATCCCGAACTCCAGTTCGAAGGCCCGCCGAACGGCCCGCCATGCGCGTCGTAGATCACCACGAACGCGGGCAGGTTCTGATTCTCCGAACCGAGTCCGTACGTCACCCACGTGCCCAGGCTCGGATAACCGGCTCGGATCATGCCCGTCGAAAATTCGTAGTGCGCCTGCACGTGGTCGTTCGACTGACCCTTCACGGACCGCAGCAACGCCAGTTCATCGACCTTCGAAGCAATGTGCGGAAACAGCTCCGATACTTCGATGCCGCTCTGGCCATATTTGCGGAACTCGAACGGACTCGGCATCAGCGGGCCCGGATTTCCCTGCCGGACAACGATCTCGCCCTTGCCTTCGAGCGGCTGCCCGGCGTACTTCCGAAGCGCGGGCTTCGGGTCGAACGTGTCCACGTGGCTCACGCCGCCGCTCATGAACAGCGAGATCATGGCTTTGGCGCGCGGTTCGAAGTGCGGTTTTTTCGGCGCGAGCGGATTCGCCACCGGAGAATTGGCGGCGCAGGCGTCCCCCGCGGTAGCGCCCAGCAGCCCGTCCTGATTTAGCAGATACGCGAGGCCCAGCCCGCTGATACCGCCGCAGCTCTGGAAAAGGAAATCGCGCCGGGACCGGAAGTTTTTCATGCGCTACCTCATGTACAGAAATTCGTTCAGGTTGAGCATCACATTGGCCAGATCGCCGAGCGTATGCTTTTGCAGAAACTCGCCCGCGAGGCGTTTCTCTTCCGGCCGCGGACGACGCGCCAGCGCCAGTTCGTATGCGAGATCGATCTGCCGGCCGGGGTTGCCGGGCGCCGCTTCTTCGAGCCGGTTCGCGAACAGCTTCGCCTGCTGCAGCACGAAATCGTCGTTCATCAGTGTCAACGCCTGCGTCGGGACAGTGGTTACATTACGGGCTCCGCAGGCGATGTTCTGGTTCGGAAGGTCGAAGACGTCCAGCATCGGGAAGGGAAGGCCGCGGTTGCGATAGATGTAGATGCTGCGCCGCCAGACCGAAGGCCCATCCTCTTTCTGGTCCCATGTGCCGTAGAACATCGAACGGATGATTTCTTCGGGCAGAATCGGGAATACGGGCGGGCCGCCGATCTTCGTGTTCAGGCCGCCGCTGACCGCGAGAATCGAATCGCGAATGATCTCCGCGTCCAGTCGCTGTACGCGGAAATGAGAAAGCAGCTTGTTCTCGGGATCCTTCTCCGACTCCGGAAACGCGGACGCCATCTTGTAGGTCTCCGAAGTCATGATGAGCCGGTGCATCTGCTTCACGCTCCAGCCCCGATCCATGAACTCCACCGCGAGCCAGTCGAGCAGTTCGGGATGCGTGGGCGTTTCGCCCATCTTGCCGAAGTTATCGAGCGTCGCGACGATTCCACGGCCGAAGTGATGGCTCCAGATCCGGTTCACCATCACGCGCGCCGTCATCGGATTCTCGCGCGAGACCAGCCACTCGGCCAGGGCGAGCCGGCGTCCGGATGTATTCGGCGTGGGTGGCGTGATGTCGGCCGGCGGATTTCCGTAAGTAATGACTTTGACGAAGCCGGGCTGGGTCTCCGGCCCGAAGCTGTTGACGTCGCCCCGGATCAGGAAGTGTGACGGAGGAACCTGGTATTGCCCCGGCCCCGCGTGCAGATAACTGCCTTCGATCGCTTCCCGCTTTTTGCCTTTGCCGGGAGCAGGTTCGTCGCCCGGGCCGTCCGGCGTGAACCGGTAGTCACCGTCTGTAACGCCCATCGCCATCGGAATCGGGTCGGGCCGGTCCTTTTCGGCGGCTGCGATCTCGGCGAGGATCCGTTTTTTCTCCGCGCTGTCGGCCGGGGAGATCACGCGTTCGATCTCCTTATCGGAAACGGAGACCGTCCGGATCACCTGACTGGCCAGCAAGGCCTGACCGGGCGTGCGCTTGTCTTCCGGGGTCGCGATCGCGTCCTGAATGTTCTGCGGGAACTTTCTGTATTTCGCCGGAAGTAACTGATCGCGGTACGGTTTTTCGAGGGTTCGTAACTGGAGCTTCAGATCGGCGACGCGCGCGTTGACGGCATCGTTTTTCTTCTGCCACTCCTCGGCGACGGCCTTCGACGTCAGCGCGTGATTCACTTCCACGAACCCGAACAGAGACGCCTGCAGACGGTAGTAATCGGCCTGGCGGATCGGGTCGAACTTATGGTTATGACAGCGTGCGCACTGCACGGTCAATCCGAGAATCCCGCGGCTGATCGTCGCGATGTTATCGTCCAGATACTCGTACCGGAATT
>DASZUZ010000765.1:0-7844 GCA_035547415.1 Bryobacteraceae bacterium
CGACACGCTCCGCGTCACGTTTCGCTTCAAATGCGATCTCTGCCCCGGCGACTACACGATCACGGCTGCCTCGCACGATCCGGATGGCGTCTGGCACGACTGGCAGGAAGATGCCGTTGCGTTCGCGGTCTCCGACACGCGGTATACCGCTGGCGTGGCGAATCTGCGGGCAAGCGTCTACGCCGAAGTCTCGCGCGACTGACTACTCGCCGTCCGCAAGAGCGTAGCTCATCGCCGCGAACGCCGCCACGCATTTCCGGAAATCTTCCGGCGCAATCTTGTCGAATGTATCGGCCTGCGTGTGATGGTAATCGAAGTAATGCGTCATCACGGTGCGAAGCGCGAGCGTCGGCACACCGGCCTTCAGCAGAGGCGCGACGTCCGCTTCCGCTCCGCCCGGCGATGCTTTTCCCGCTTCGATCCTCTGCAACAGCCGGCCTACCGGTTCCGCGCGCTCCCGCACTTCGGCTCCGCGCCCGCCCGGGTAACGGTATAGTCTTCGGCGGCAAACAACGGCGCGGCGCAAACAGCGGCCAGCGCGAGTCGAAGCATCATTTTTTCATCGTAGCGTTCAGCAGTTCCCCCAGATAATTGCTCCAGACCGAAGGCATGGAATGCGTCCCGTGACCGCGCGTCCCCGCTGTTTCGGGCAGCAGGATGTACCGGCCCCTGACGACCCGCGGCATCTCGCGTTCCATGATGCCGAGTTCCGGCGGGTTCACTTCGTCATCCGCGGAATTAATCGCGTACAGCGGCGCGGTGATCTTGTCGAGATCCGGCGAAGGATCGTAATCGCGCGACGATTCGAACGCATAAAGCATGTCGTTGGGATCCAGAGCGCGCCGCTCTCGTCCGATCCAGTCTTCGATATAACGGTCCGCCGCGTCCGGCGTGGGAGCCTCGGAGTGTTCTTCGAGAGGAGCGCTCACCATGAAGAACAACGCATCGAGCGCGGCGTCGAATCCGTGCGGCGGCGTCTCGTAGTCCCCGCCCTTCCATTCCGGATCGTTGCGGATGGAATTCGAGACCATCCACCGCAGCATCCGGTTGCGTCCCGCGATCCGGACCGGCGCGCTCGCGAGCGGCATCAGCGCATCCGTGAAATCGGGCCATTGCTCGCCCCACATCCACGTGTGCATCCCGCCCATCGACGTTCCGGTCACGAGCCGCAGATGATTCACGTGAAGGCCATCGACCACAAGCCGGTGCTCGGCCTCCACCATGTCGGAATACCTGTAGCGCGGGAATCTCGCGCGCAGCCCGTCGCTCGGCTTGCTCGAGCCGCCGTGGCCTATATCGTCCGGCAGGATGATGAAATACCGCGTCGCATCCAGAAGCTGTCCTTTGCCGAACAGATATCCCGCGTAACCGTCGCGCAGAAAACCTTCGCCGGAACCGGTCGTGCCATGCAGGATCAGCACCGCGTTCGTCGCGATGCCCCGGCGATCCCGCTTCAGCTCTCCGAGCGTCCGATAATGCAGCCGAAGTTCAGGCAGCGTTTCGCCGGATGCGAAGCGGAAGTTACGAACGAGGAAATCGCCGCTGTGAGGCTCGGGATGGTCCGCGGCGAGCGCCGCGGAAAGGCAGAACAGGATCGTGAGGGCGAAGCGCATCGCAGTACATGATAACGATGACCCGACGCGCCCCGCGTTCGATCTTATTCCTGCGACGCTTTCAAAGCCTGATCGAAATCCTCGCAGATATCCCGAATGTCCTCAATCCCCACCGAAACGCGCACATACTCCGGCAGTGCGCCCGCGGCAACCTGCTCTTCTTCCGTCAGCTGCTGGTGCGTCGTCGAAGCGGGATGGATGACCAGGGTCTTGGCGTCGCCGAGATTGGCCAGATGGCTCGCGAGTTTCAGATTGTTGATGAGTTTGACGCCCGCGTTCTTGCCGCCTTTGATTCCGAAGCCCACAATCGCGCCGGGACCGCCAGGAATATACTTCTTCGCATTCTCGTGGTGGGGATGATTCGGAAGCCCCGGATAATTGACCCACTCGACCGCCGGGTGCTTCGACAGGAATTCCGCGAACGCCTGGGCGTTCGACGTGTGCCGTTCCATGCGCAGATGAAGCGTCTCGATTCCCAGCAGGAAGAGAAACGCGGCGTAGGGGCTCATCGCGGCGCCCGTGTCCCGCAGCCAGTGCGTGCGCATGTAGATGATGTACGCGATGTTGCCGATCGGCTTCAGCGCTTCCGTGAATACGACGCCGTGATACGAGGGATCGGGCTCCGTGAACTCCGGCCATTTCTTCGGATTGTCGGCCCACGGGAATTTACCGCTGTCGACCACCACCCCGCCAACATGCACGCCATGGCCTCCGAGGAACTTCGTGGTCGAGTAAATGGAGATGTCCACGCCGTGGTCGAAGGGCCGGAACAGCGCCGGCGTGAGCACTGTATTGTCCATCAGGACGGGCAATCCGTGCGAGTGCGCGATGTCGGAGATGGCCTTGAAATCCGGCACGTCATTCTTCGGATTGCCAATCGATTCCAGATAAACGAGACGAGTGTTCTCGTCAACCAGCTTGTGGATTTCTTCCGGGTGGTCCGGATTGAAAAAGCGTACCTCCACGCCGAGTTTTCGAAGCGTCTGCGTGAACAGCGTCCACGTGCCGCCGTAAAGGCTGGTCGCGGAGATAATATTCTGCCCCGAATGCGCGATCGTCAGAATCGCGGCCGTGATCGCGGATTGTCCGCTGGCGAACGCGAGCGCCGCCGCGCCGCCTTCGAGCGCGGCCATGCGTTTTTCCAGCACATCGCACGTCGGATTCATGATGCGCGAGTAGATGAACCCGAACTCTTTGAGAGCGAACAGATTCGCCGCGTGTTCCGTGTCGTGGAACACATAGCTGGTCGTGCTGAAGATGGGGACGGCGCGCGCGCCCGTCGTGGGGTCAGGCTCCTGTCCCGCGTGCAGCGCGAGCGTACCGAGTCTGCGGTTCGATTCTGAATTGGGCATAGTTCAACTTTCGCAATCATACGACAGACGGCCGCGCATTCCTCGCAACCACTCGCCTCCGGGCGCAGTCTGTTTGGTTGTGGAATGCAGACCGGTAGGGCATCGGTGTCGAGGTATGAGAAACTGACGGCTTCATGGCTTGGATAGCCCGCGCGGCCGCTCTTTCGGCCATCCTGCTCTTCTTCGCGGCCGGCGCGTCGCCCCAGGCGGCGCCCGGCGCCGCTGCCCACGAGACGCTCGATTACAGCGTCGAGTGGCGTCTGACGCGAGCGGGTACCGCTAAGTTCAGTTTTTCTTCGTTCAACGGCGCGGCGCCGACCGGCGCGTCAACCGGTGAAGTGCGCCTGCACCTCGAATCCGCCGGCCTGGTTTCGCGGCTCTTTCGTGTAAATGACGATTACACCGCCATGCTGGGGGCGAACCTCTGCGCCCAGAACTCATTCCTCGCCGCGCACGAGGGCAACCGGAACCGGGAAACCCGCGTCGTTTACGACTACCTGAACCGCAAAGCCGTCTACGTCGAGAAGGATCTCAACAAGAACACGGTGACCAATCACGACGTGGATATCCCATCATGCGTGCATGATGTTTTCGGCGGTCTCATGGTGCTCCGCAATCTGCATCTGGAACCGGGCAAGACCGCGCAGATCCCCATCAGCGACGGGAAAAAATTCGTGCAGGCCAAAGTCGAGTCGCAGCGCCGCGAAGAGATCAAGACGGAACTCGGCACATTCAAAACCGTCCGTTACGAGATCTTCCTCTTCGACAACATCCTTTACAAACGCTCGGGGCACCTGCACGTCTGGCTCACGGATGACGACCGCCGCCTGCCCGTACAACTGCAGGTCCGCTTACAGTTTGCCATCGGAACAATCACGTTCCGGCTGGAGAAAGAGGAAAAATAAGGAGAGGACATGAAGTCACTGCTCGCACTTTTTCTCGCCGCCGGTTTGTTTGCGCAGACGCCCGCGCCTCCGCCGCCTCCTCCGGCAAAGACGCCGCAAACGGCGCCGCCCGGGGTGGCGCAACTGGCCACGCGCGTGACGCAACTGATGGAATCGACCGCGGTTGCCGTCCCGGATCTGGTTCGCGCCAGCGATTCAATCCGGCAGTTAGCGGCATCGACGGCAGGGTCGATTGCGCGCGCGCCACAAAACTCGGCTCTGCTCTACCAGTTGATGAATCAGGTCAGAGCATATCTCTCGCTGAGCGATTCGTTCCCGCGCCCGAATCCGTTTCCGCCGACCGCCGATCAGCAGTTTATTGAATTGCGCGAGGATCTGCAGCGGATCCAGCACGAGTTCGAGTCGACGCTCCAGAACCAGAGCCAGGCAGTTCAAGCGCGCAACTCCGATCCGAACAACCTGAAACGCTACGCCGAGGCGAACACCAAAATACTCGCGCCCGGCGCCGCTTCGCGGGTTGTATTTATGGGCGACTCGATCACCGATCTCTGGCGGCTCAATGAATACTTTACCGGCCGTGACTTCATCAACCGCGGCATCAGCGGGCAGACCACGACGCAGATGCTCGGCCGATTCATGCAGGACGTCATCCTGCTCCATCCGAAGGCGGTCCTGATTCTCGCGGGGACGAACGACCTCTCCCGAGGCATTGCGCCCTACGCGATCGAAGACAACCTGGAAATGATGGGCGACGTCGCCAAAGCGCATGGCATCAAGCCGCTGTTCGCTTCCATTCTTCCGGTCAGCGATTACCACAAATCAGCCGACGCCCGTTACGAAATGACAAAAACCCGCCCGCCGGCGGCGATCCAGCAGGTGAACCGCTGGATGCAGGATTATTGCCGGCGGGAGGGCTTTATTTATGTGGACTACTACAGCGCGCTCGCCGATCCGCAGGGCATGATGCCCGCGGACGCCGCGGATGACGGTTTACATCCCAACGCCAAAGGCTACCGGGTGATGTCCCCGGTGGCGCTCAGCGCGATCGACCGGGCGCTCTCCGGCCATGCTTCGGCTGCAGAGAACGCCCAACAACGGCGGCGTTCCGGCGTTCTTCCGAAATAGCGAGGTTATACCGCGCGTCTGCCGGAGATGATCTGGATCAGCGCGACGGCGATGGCGATCACAAGCAGGATGTGAATGAAGCCGCCGAGCGTGTATGACGTGACCAGGCCCAGCAGCCACAGAACAAGAAGAATAACGAAAATCGTCCAAAGCATTTAGTTGATGCTCCTCCCGCGCCTCTAAAAGCAGTTTCGGTTCCGCTGAAAGCGGAACCGCCAGCCTTATGTCGAGAATGCCACATACGTCCGGCGTCCGGCTGCTACGATGGCGTTTCTGCGCATCGGAATCCACACGTCACGCGCGAACGCGCTCGAAAACGCCGCGGTAAAGGCCCACGAACTCGGCGCGAACACGTTCCAGATCTTTTCTTCCAGCCCGCGCATGTGGCGCGCCTCCGTGCCGGACCCGGCGGACATCAAGCGCTTCCGCGAGGCGCGTGAGCGTTTCGACCTGCAGCCGCTCGCGATCCACGTGAATTATCTGGTGAACCTTGCGACGCTCGATCCGGTGATCCGCGAGAAGTCGATTATTTCCTTCCGGGGTGAACTGGACCGCGCGGCCGCGATCGGCGCCGAGTACCTCGTACTGCATCCCGGAAACTACAAAGGGCAAAGTCTCGAAGAGGGCATGGCCGCGTTTGTCCTCGGGCTTGCGGAAGCGGCGCGGGGCTTCCACGCCCCGGGAGTGACCGTGTTGTTCGAGAACACGGTCGGCGGCGGGTGTCAGATCGGCTCGCGTTTCCAGGAATTGCGCACCCTGCGCGACCTCGCCGCCCGCGAGACCGACCTGCCGGTCGGCTACTGTCTCGACACCTGCCACCTGCTCGCGGCCGGTTTCGACGTGGCGAGCAAGGCGGGACTCGACCAGACGATCCAGGCCATTGACGCGACGCTCGGGCTCGATCTTGTCCGGGTGATCCACGCCAACGATTCGAAAGGCGCGCTCGGGTCGCGTCTCGACCGCCACCAAAACATCGGCGAGGGGAACATCGGCGAAGCCGGGTTCCGGCGCATCCTCCGGCACCCCGCCCTGCGCCGGAAACCGTTCATCCTCGAGACTCCCGTGGACGAGGACGGCGACGACCAGCGGAACGTGGACGCACTGAAAAGGCTGGCGGGGATCCGCTAATCTGGTCTTGTGGACCTCGAAAAGACCCTGCTGCGGAAAGTCGGCGAAGCAATTCACCGCTTCAAAATGATCCGCGATGGCGATCGCATCGCCGTTGCGGTGTCGGGCGGCAAGGACTCGGTCACTTTGCTCGAAGCGCTGCTGCTGCTGCAAAAACGCGCGCCGATCGACTTTACGGTCTGCGCGTTCACCGTTGAACAGGGCAAATTCCTGCGTCCCGTGGACGCGGTCGGCGAATACATCCGGGGTCTCGGCATCGAGTGGACGTACCACACCGACAACCCGTCGCTGCGGCTGCTCAAAGAAAAACCCGATCATGGCTGCGATCTCTGCAGCCGGTTCCGCCGGCGCGCGGTTTACCAGATTGCCCGCGGCATGGGCGCGAACGTCATCGCGTTCGGTCATACGGCCGACGATTTCTGCGAATCGCTGCTCCGCAACATTCTTTACACCGGGCGGCTCAGTTCCCTGCCCCCGGTTACTTATTCGAGCCAGCGCGATTACCGGCTGATCCGCCCGCTCGTGTACGTCACCGAAGAAGTGACGCGCGGCTACGTCGAAAGCAAGGGCATTCCAGTTGTGCCGTGCGGCTGCTCTTTACGCACCGGCACGGTGCGGCGCGGCATCCGCGAAACGATCGCGGACTGGGAGCGGGAGCACCCGCACCTGCGCGAGAACATCCTCTCCGCGATGGGCAACATCCAGCATGGCCGGCTGCTCGATACGCGCTACCTCGATCCGGACGGCGAGATCGATGCCGAAGTCGTCGTGACCGGTTCCGAAGCGCTCCCGATTCTGCAGGAAGCATGAGCGAGGCGCGCGACACCCGCGTCATCGAGGAAAGCCAGCGCCAGATCGCGCGGCTTTCGAAACTCGGCTGGTATCACAGCATCGAACTGCCTGGCGGCGGCGTTATCGAAGGCCACCAGTCGATCGAGCAGCAGCGCCGGCGCATCGGCCAGTTTCCGATTCCCGAAGACCTCCGGGGCAAGCGCGTGCTCGATATCGGAGCGTGGGACGGCTGGTTCAGCTTCGAGATGGAACGCCGGGGCGCGGACGTCATGGCCGTCGATTCCACGAAGAACACGCGCCTGCTCGAAGCGAAGAAACTGCTCAGATCGCGGATCGAGTATCGCATCGGCGACATCTGCCGCCTCACCGCGAAGGACATCGGCACGTTCGACATCGTGCTGTTCCTGGGTGTACTGTACCACGTGAAACACCCGGTTCTCGCGCTCGAGAACGTCTGCGGCATGTGCCGCGACATGGCGTGCATCGAATCGTTCGTGACCGATCCCGACCCGAATACCATCCCGCAGATGGAGTTCTACGAAACCACGGAACTGCGCGGTCAGCTCGACAACTGGGTCGGGCCAAACGCCGCGTGTCTGCTGGCGTTCTGCCGGACAGCCGGCTTCGCGCGCGTGCGTTTCGAGAGCGCATTGGGCGAACGAGCGCACGTGACCGCGTGGCGGAAGTGGCTGCCCGATGCCGGAAGCGAAGCAGCGCCGGCGATCCGGTGCATCGACAACGCGACCACGCACGATCATACGTTTTCGGCCGCGGCGGATGACTACGTCACGTTCTACTTTTCGAGCTCACGCGCCGATCTGACCTGCGACAACGTGTTCCCGCAGATCGGCGAATTCGGATCGCGCCCCATCCATGTCACTGGCTCGGCAGGCGGCTGGCAGGCCACCTGCAAACTGCCGCCAGGACTG
>DASZUZ010000766.1:0-4015 GCA_035547415.1 Bryobacteraceae bacterium
GATCGCCGAATCGAACGCTGCAAATGCTTTTTCCAACCCGGGAGGACGCCAACGCCGGGGTGGACCTTCTGCGCGCGAACGGCTGCGAGATTGAATCCTTCGGACGGACGCGCAGCACCCTCGAAGACGTTTTTATAAGAACAGTAGAGGAACAGCAATGAGCCCGACTGTCGCACTGATTCGCGACACGTTTCGAGAAGCATTCGCGCGCCGGATCTTCTGGGGTTTCGCGGGCTGCTGCACGGCGCTGCTGCTCTTCCTGATTTTCATCATGCGCGTCGACGTGGTGGAGGGCGCACTCGCCACAGTTTCGATTTTCGGCAACACGCTGCCAACGACCAGTCTGCAGAATCTTGTCGAGCGGACGCAGGGCGTCATCGCGATGGTGCTCTATTTCGCCGGAATGGGTCTGTCCGTTTTTGCATCGGCGGGACTGGTTTCGGCCGTCTTCGAACCGGGCCGCATCGAGTTGCTCCTTTCCAAGCCCGTTTCCCGAACCCATCTGCTGCTGGGCCGATATATCGGAAATGTGCTGGTAGTAAGCGCGAATATTCTTTATCTGGTGCTGGGTTCCTGGATGATCTTCGGCCTGAAGACGGGGAAGTGGGGCGCGGGTTTTCCGCTTTCGAGCCTCTGCACGATCTTCATCTTTATGGTCCTGCTGGCCGTGATCGTGTTGATCGGCGTTCTATGGGAGAGCGCCGCCGTCGCGATCATGGTGACGTTCGCGATCATGATTGTGACGCCGATCCTGGCCCAGAAGACGACGATCGAGCGCCTCCTGAGTTCGGAATGGTCGCGGAATGTCGTTCGGGTCCTCTACTATGCGCTGCCCAAGACATCGGATGTCAGCCGGATCATCTGGAGATTAATTCTGAAACAGCCGATAGACAGCTGGATGCCGGTATGGAGCACCGCTGCGTTTGGCGCGGCGACGCTGGGCGCGGGCGTCTGGCTATTCCGACGAAAGAGTTTCTGATGCGCGTCAGACATTACGCTGTCCGGGCTTCCCTGCCCCTCCTGTGCCTCGTGGCTGCCGCACAGCCGCGCATCGACAATGTGCTGATCAGAATGGTCCCGCCCGGCACAACGTCCATGGTCGGCGCGCGCATGGACCAGATTCGCGCTACCGAGCTTTACCGGAAGCTGGTCGATCAGCGGAAGCTGACACAGATAGACCGCTTCGCCAGAGATACCGGATTCGACCCGCGCCGCGACGTTCGGGAACTGCTCTTCGCAGCGACGCCTTCGGGTGGCGTGATGCTGGCCCGCGGCTCGTTCCGTATCCATGGCGAGCACATGAAAAACGCAAAGCCGGTCCGCCACGGCGAATACACGATATGGACCAGCGGTAATTCGGGCTTCTGCGTTCTCGACACTTCACTGGCGGCTGCCGGCGACACCAAAAGTATCGAGGCTGCCCTGGATGAGTGGAAATCAGGGGACCACAAAGGGGCGCTGCCTCTGCTGGCCCATGCTAAAGACGTTGATGCGGGCCAACCTTTCTGGGGTGTGTCCACGGAGTTTGGTCATTTTCTCGCTGACCACATGGCAATTCCTCCAGGAGGGATCGACTTTTCGAAGATCTTCCGCGGGATTCAGGAGGCATGGTTTCAGAGTGAGTTCTCGAATGGAGTGAAGGGATCACTGCACGGAGTGACTGCCAGCGAGCAGGATGCGGTTACTCTCCGCGATACAGCGAAAGGGCTGATCGGACTCGGACGCCTCAGTGTTCCCGAAAATCAGCCGGATTTGCTCAAGCTGTGGGACGGAATTGAAGTGGAACAGCCGGGCCGGTCGATCGCGATTCGCGCCGACATCCCACAGACGCTCGTCGATCAACTCGTGAAGATGGCAGGGACAGGACAACTCGGAACGGGCGGACTCAGAAAAGCAATCCCTTTACCGTAAGCTGGATAGCCCGCCGTGTCTCTCTACCGTCCCAGCGCCTGGTCCCCCCGGAGCGTCATGCAGGTACTGGATGCTTTCGCCACCAGGCGATCCTTTTCGTCGCGCAGTTCGCATTCGATGTAACCCACCGTTCGTCCGCGCCGCAAAACCCGGGCCTCCGCAATCAGCTTTCCTCCCCAAACCGGACGCAGGAAATTGATCTTCAATTCAACCGTCGTGGCGGTTTCGTCTTCTCGCAGTCCGCTCACCCAAGCCATTCCCATCGCCGCATCACACACATCGCAGAAAACACCACCGTGCAGCGTACCCATCGGGTTAGCATGCTGCGGGCCCGGCTCGAACTCGACCACCGCCCGATCCATTTCAATGCCCGCGAGGCGAAAGCCGATCAATTTCGCGATCGGAGGCTCCTGACCATTCCGCCACTTTTCGAGGAGAGGATTCGACACTGTCCTGTGATGGTTTGAACGGTCCGAAGGATGCGCAACTGCCCGGGATGGCAGAGCGTTCAATGAAAAGCGAGAGAGTTGCGGATTTACTTGTTGTTCCTCGCCCCTCTGGTTAACCTGAGGGCGGATGGGCGTTTACAGGGCACATCCCGCGCCGCTACGACGGAAAGGGACAACGTTTCTGACTATGAAGAAACTGGCTTTCATGATTGCACTGGGGATCGCGACAGTGCCGGCCACGCTGCCAACCGTGGCCTTCGCGCAAGCGGGAGGAGGAGGCGCAGCGGGCGGCGCCGGTGGAGCGGGAGGCGCTGGTGGAGCGGGGAGCGCCGGAGCGGCCGGAAACAGCGCGGGTAGCGCCGGGTCGCAAGGAACCAGCGGGCAGAGAGGCGCCGGAAACGGGTCGAGCGGTCGGACCGGCACATCCGGTTCGATCACCGGCAATTCTTCGGGGATGAACGACGGCACGAACGGCACGAATCGGAAGGGCCGCCGAAATCGCAAATCCCACCAGGGAACCAGCCCGAACGACACGACAAATCCCAACGGGACTACGAATCCGAACGGAACGCGATCCCCCGGGACAGGTTCGACAACCCCTCGATAGACTGGAGTTCTCCTGGGAGCAGTCCGGAAAAGGACTCCTCCCAGGACGCCTTCAGAGCTGTGGGCGTGGAAGTTTCACCGGTTGCCAGGGATACACGCCCGTTCTCCGCATCCTGCGCGCGTAAACCCTGCCGCCTACTGTAGCGTAGAGAGTCTGCAGCCCGGGTCCTCCGAAAACAATCGAGGAAGGCGTACCAGAAGCGGGATTGCGGATGATTCCGACTACCCGCCCGGGCTGGTCGGAGATCTGGATGCCCAGCTTCGTCGCCACATAGAGATGACCGGTGTTATCGAGCGTCATAGCACCCGCGCCCGTCGCCGACGAGTCGTCCGGCGCTTCCAGATGATGAAATGCCATGCCGTATCGCAGACCGTTGTCGGGCGCAATTTCGAACGACCATACCCACCGGCTCCCTTTATCAGACACATCGAGCAGATGCTCGTCCGGCGACAGACGAAGGCCGCTGAATGAAACGATATCGTCGTCCGGAGACGCCTGAAAGACCACCCGTTTCCTGCCATCGGTGTCGATGAGCGATATGCGCCGCGCCGCCGGTTCGGTAAAGTAAATCCGACCTTTGCTGGTTACCCCGAGGTCCGCGGCGTTGACGTTCGCGGCAACGGTCTTCTCTGCCCCATCGGGTCCAAAAGAGACGATGCGGTTGCGCAGAGCCGCATAAAGACGACCGTCGGGACCGAACATCATGGCTCCCGGGCTTGCCTTGAATACAGGCGTCTTTGTCTCCGGGTCCACACCGTGCACGGTCGAGTCCGCCACGTACACTGCCCCATCCTTTGCGACCGCGAGAGCCGAAGCCGCGCCATGCATTTCGCCGACCGGCTGCCAATCGCTCTCGGGATCGAGGAAGTCCGTGATGTAGTGACGCGAACCAGGCCCGCCTTTCGACGCCACAATCGGTTTCGGGTATTCACGCCAGACCCAGCGCAGGGCTTCGGGAAGAATGGATGCGCCGTGGCGTCCGCTGTGGCCTTCGGTTCCGACGACGAACTTCACGTCATAACCGGCATACTCCAGAGCCGCCGCAATC
>DASZUZ010000767.1:0-8190 GCA_035547415.1 Bryobacteraceae bacterium
AGATACAGGGCATCGTATTCGTTTGCGCTGACATAAAAGCCGTACTGATCCGACCCGATCTGTGGAAAGTCCGCAATGCAGGGGCAGCCTGGATTCGAGGCATGCGTCGTATCCAGGACATAGATGTTCCAGACTCCCGTCGGATCGGTTCCCTGGCTGACCGCGATATACAGGTGCGACTCGCTCAGAGGGTTGCCCGCCACATCGTTGTCCTGAGATCGCTGCAGGACAAACCAGCGATTGATGTCGTGGTCGAAGTAAACGCGCATATCGGTGGGATAGACGCCGTTGATCCCGGTATTCCGATCGATCGCAGGCGCCACTCCGAAGAGTTGATTACTGGCCAGCGCCGGCAGGAGAGGAGCGCCGGTTTCGCTGAAGACGCGGACCGCGTTGTTCACGCCTTCGAGAACGAAGCCATTGGCGACGGCGATGCTGGGATTGGGAGGTTCGACGCTGAACTGATTCCCGGAATTTGCATTTCGTTGATCGTAATGGCTCAGACCACTGAAGCCCGAATCGCTGCCGGCAGGGGTGACCGGGAGGCTCGCCGCCGAGAAGCGGGGCCCGGAGGCCCTCGCTTCCCGCGTATCGGCTCCGAAGACTCGCGACGCCGAAAAAGGACCCGTGGTGAAAGCCGGCCGAAAGGGCTGCGGCCGGGGGAAGAACGACGGAAGCTTCGAGATCTCCGGACCCTGAGGTGCGGCCGCCGTTCGCGAAAATGCCAGGCGCGCGGCGAACGCAGGTGAAGCCGCGGCCGCGAGTTGTGACGCGTTGACCATCCGGACAAGAGCGAGCTGACCGGTGATGTTGACCGGAGTGTAGTGATTCTGGACCTGCGCGGCGCCGGAGCCCGCGGCGACGGCAAGGGCTGCGGCAACGGAAACAATGGCTCTGAATCCTGCGAATTGCGGCCGGACGTCGCGCCGGATTCGAACAGCCGCGATCAACACCAATGCGGAGAGAGCGAGGACGATCGACGCCGGTTCAGGCGTCTGCGCCACCGGATCGAAGGACACGTTGAGGATTCCAGGCTCGCCGGCATTGTCTACCGTGTATACCCACCAGCCGTAAGTCTGGCCCGCAGCGACGGAGAAGCTCGAAGTGCCGAATTGCTGATCCGCGTCGGCGAAGGGGAAGTACATGGTATCGATCAGATAGCCCGCGCCGTCGAAGCCCGGGTCGTCCAACGAATTGTAGAGCCAGTCGAATACAACAAGGCCGCTGGAATCGGAAGTGAACGTGAAGTCCGTCTCCCCAGGCAATCCGCTGCCTGTGTTTCCTCCGACCAGCATGAACGACGAGCCAGCCGGGGGGACGGTCACTGTTCCGTCAGCCGCGATGTTTGTCAGATTGAACTGATTCAGCGGGGGAAAGACCAGCGGACCTGCTACCGCTGCATGGGGCGCCACGGCGGCGATGATCGCCGGCGCGAGCGTCAGGATGAAAGACCGAAGCCTGGCTCGGGCATTCGCAATTAAGTGCGAGCTTACGCGTTCCATTTACACCTCCGATTGTTCCGGCGACCTGCTTTGGGCCGCCTGTTTCGTCTCCCGCCGCGAAGACAGTAATTACCGATAAACAGTTTGAAAACAGCCGAGGATGTTGCCTGCTACCTGCTCCACCGGTCTCAGCGCTGATTTAACTGTCTGCCGCGCGCGGCTTCTCACCGGGAATCCGTTTCTGCCAAGCCGGGAAAGCGGCAGTGATTTACCGTGCTGTCACTTGCGAATGTCAGTCACAAGGAGATCGAAATGGATTGTAGGGCTCGCGCGACAAATGTGTCAACGAATATGTGGAAGGCGTGCCGTGATTTAAACAACATACAAAGGTGGAGCGGTCCGGGAACGCGATAAATCTACCAATAAAATGGCAACACATTCCGTGTGACTACCCTCGGGAAATGATAGTGGCTAAGTGGGATGGCACGAAAAAATACTCGATGTGAAGCGCTCAATATAATGGCCTAGACCCTTTGGGTTATGCCATTCTAGCGATTGTAGAACGATCCGGGCTGATGTTAGTGTGCTTCTGTAAGGAGGCACACGTCGTGCAACTCAGTACCATCGTTCTCACTGCAATCGCTACAGCCGCTGTTGCGCTTGCTCAAAATCCAGTCACAGCGGACTCTCCGTATCAGATCCGGTATGCGTCGAATCTGACGATCGGAGATTCCGTTGTCAACATATCCAACTCGGGTGCGCGTGGAGGGGTAACGCTCCAGTCGGGTACATCGGCTGCCGTGGGTGGCTCGATCTGCGCCAATGTCTTCGTGTTTGCTCCGGACGAAGAAATTGTTTCCTGCTGCTCCTGTCCCGTAACCCCGAACGGCCTGGTTTCGCTCTCCGCCCAGCGGGATCTGGTTGTCAATCCGCTTACCCGCGGAACACCAACATCGGTCGTAATCAAGCTGCTCGCGACGGTTCCGGTTGGCGGAAGCTGCTCGAACTCCGCCGCATCGGTGGCGACGGCTACGCTGGCTCCCGGGATGGTCGCATGGGGCACGACGCTCCACGCGAATACCTCGGCCGCGGCGGGGACTTACGATACCACCGAAACTGCGTTCACTCCAGCGACTCTGAGCGCGTCGGAGTTGGGTCGACTCGCGAATACCTGCTCCTTCATTCTGGCGCAGGGTAGCGGATACGGCGTTTGCAACTCGTGCCGTCTCGGCGGCCTCGGTGGAACGCCCTCGAAGCTGTAAGAACGTCGGGGACTAACGAAGAGGGGTAGTTAACCAGACTACCCCCTTCCCATTACTAATCCGCAATATCGCGGAAGCTGTGTGTTCGGAGGAGACAACGTTCATGATGCGCGCCCTAACGCTTATTACCATCGTTTCGATTACTGCCTTCGGCGGAACTTCCGATCAGATATCGGGGCTCACGCCGTCCGGCGAAGACGCTGTCGCTGAAGTAGACGGCGTGAAACTGACGTTTGACGCTCTCGAGCGCGACCAGCCATCCGCGCTGTTTCAGGCGCGGAACGCGTTTTACGAGGCTCGTCGCAAAGCAGTCGATGAACTCGTCACCAACTATCTGCTGAAGCGGCAGGCGAAGAAAGAAAACGTGACCGTCGCCGAGTTGCTCGAGCGGCACGTCGATCGAACGATTGCTCCCGACCCGAATGAAGAGGCGCTGCGCGTTTATTACGAGGGTCTGGACACGAATGAAACCTTCGATGCTGTGAAGCCGAAAATTATCGAACATATCCGGGAAAAGCGCATGGCGCATGCGAAGGAGTCATACCTGCAATCTCTCCGCGCCGACGCTCGGATTTCCGTGCTGCTGGCGCCGCCGCGCGCTGAGGTGACCGTCGCGCACACGCCGACGCGCGGCCCCGCGAACGCCCCGGTTGTGCTCGTGGAATACGCGGATTACGAGTGTCCGTACTGCCAGCAGGCGCAGCCGGACATTGACAAGCTCGAGACGGAATTCAAAGGAAAGATGGCGTTTGTCTATAAAGATCTTCCATTGCCGATGCATCCGCATGCGCAGAAGGCCGCGGAAGCCGCTCAGTGCGCTGGTGTGCAGAACAAATATTGGGAGTATCACGACCTGCTTCTCAAATCCAGACAACTGGAGGTGCCGCAATTGAAGCAGGACGCGCGCGAGTTAGGCCTCGATGGAAAGAGCTTCGATGCCTGTCTCGATTCGGGTCAGCAGAGCGGGCCGATCAAAGCGAATCTGGAAGAAGCCAAAAATCTCGGCCTTCAGGGAACGCCGAGTTTCTTCCTGAACGGCCGGTTTTTCAGCGGCAACCTGGGCTACGAAAAGCTCCGGGAAATGGTGGACGAAGAATTAAAACGCAAGTCGGAAGCAGCTGCCGGTCAAAAGTAACGGGCGGCGCACATGATACGGAGGAAACAACATGAAAGAGTCAGATCGGGGGAACGCGTGGCCTGCCAGGCCACGCAGCGGCGTCTTCCGGGCAGTACTGGGAGTCGTCGCGTTATTCGCCTTTCCTGGCGTGGGCACGCTCCGTGCGGATGCTATCACGGTGGGAATTCAGTCCGGAGGGATGTCGCCTGCGGGCCAGCAGCTATACCGCTTTACTTATGCGCTCAGCGGTTTCGACTTACGAAACACGGGCAGCGTGGTCGACGAGTTGGATGTCGAATTCAACCCTGCGTTGTTTGGCTCGCTTTCGAACGGTCTGGCTGGACCCGGCTTCGATCTTTTGCTCTTCCAGCCCAATAACCCGCCGGGCGCCATGGGAGATTACAGCGCGCTCGCGTCCATTGACCACCCGGCGCTGACGGGCGTGTTCAGCGTTGATGTGACGTGGATCGGACCAGGCACGCCTCTCGATTCCGGGGCGCCGGTCGTGCAGACCTATCTCATCAATCATTACGACAATGACCCATCCGATCAGAACTATGGGGACCTTGTCGGTTCGACTTCCGGCACAACCGCTCAGGTTGTAAGCAACTCCACGCCGGAGCCGAATACAGGGCTGCTCGTCGCCGCGAGCGCCCTTCTCGGAGGATGGATTTCCGTCCGTCGCCGCCGCTGAAAAGCGGCGGCGTGTTGCAAAAAACAGCGTTCAGATCGTCGGTTCTTCCGTCAGAGCGAGGATATATGCGATTTCTGTCTTCGACGACAGTCTTACTTACCTTATCGGCAGCGATGATACCCGCGGTATCCGGCCAGATCAATCCAGCCAATCTACAGATCACGGGTTATCAGTTGCTCAGTGAACAGCGCCTCACACGCACCCAATCTTATTTCACGTACCGTGCGGACGTGGTGAACACCGGTCCTTCTCTACCGGCGATCACGGCGACTGTAACAAGCTTCGCGGCCAGCATCCAGACCGTTTCCGGGAAGAACAATCTGCACTTTTCCTCCGTACCCTCCAGGACTCAGGTCACAAGTACCAACGCATTCACGATACTTGTCGATCGCACAGTCAATTTCAGCTTTAATCAGTTGCAGTGGTCCTTTGTGGCGCCGGTCGCAAACGCCGGGCCGGATCAGACGGCTTCGGTCGGCGCGACGGTAACCCTGAACGCGAGCGGATCCACGAATCCGAGCGGCGTGGGAATGCTGACCTACAGCTGGAATCTCTCCTCGATACCGGCAGGCAGTTCGGCGGCGATTCACGACCCAACGGCCGTCGGTCCAACGTTTGTCGCGGATGTCGCGGGTGACTACATTGCGACGGTGACTGTCAGCAATGGCGCCGGTTCCGATTCGGACAGCGTCAAAATCAGCACTACCAATTCAGCGCCGGTTGCAGATGCGGGGCCGAACCAGACCGTAACGGCGGGTTCCACCGTTCATCTCGATGGCAGCAGATCGCATGACGTCGACGGCAACCCGTTGACCTACGCATGGACTCTGCTCCAGGTTCCTCCCGGTAGTCAGGCCATCCTGAGCGGTCCCACTACGGTCGCGCCGACGTTCGTCGCGGATCTCGCCGGCACGTACACGGTTCAGCTCGTGGTACATGACGGAAATGCCAGCAGCGCTCCGGCGACAGTGGTCATCACGACGACACCCGGACACACGCCGCCGGTTGCAAACGCCGGCGTGAATCAGGTGGTCGGGACGGGAACCGTTGTGCAACTGGACGGCTCGAGGTCGACGGACGTCGATGGGAATCCGCTGACCTATAAGTGGAATCTGATCACCCTGCCGCCGGGAAGCAAGGCCGCGCTGAGCAGTCCCGCGATCGTCAATCCTGTTTTCACCGCCGATGTTTCGGGAACTTACATCGCGCAGTTGATCGTGAATGACGGTTTCAACGACAGCAATCCGTCGACCGTCACCATCACGACAACTTCGATCGAGCCACCCACCGCGAACGCCGGTCCGAATCAGACGGTGACGCACGGTTCCACTGTTCTTCTGAGCGGTTCCGGCACGGATCCGCAGCATCTCGCGCTGACCTTCAAATGGTCGCTGATTTCAAAGCCGACGGCGAGCAACGCAGTCCTGTCAAATCCGGCAGTGGCCGGCCCGACGTTCGTGGCGGATCAGCCCGGAACCTATGTCGCGCAGTTAATCGTCAACAACGGCACCCTGAACAGCGCACCGGCGACCGTGACCATTACGACCACGAATACGGCGCCCGTTGCGAATCCCGGAACGGCGCAGACTGTCGGTATCGGCGCCACGGTCACTCTGGACGGCAGCAGATCGTCGGACGCCGATCATGATCCCCTGGCTTATAAGTGGTCGTTCCTCAGCACACCGTCCGGCAGCGCTTCGACCCTTCTTTCTCCCAATACGACGTCGCCGACATTCGTTGCCGATATTGCCGGGCCGTATGTTGTACAACTCATCGTCAACGACGGCTTCACGGACAGCACTCCGGCTACGGTCACCGTCACTGCGAGCGCCGGCAACGCGATTACACTCTCGCCGGATCCTCTGAATCTCGCAGGCGCATCGGGTACTCTGACCGTTTCCATCGGGAATCCGGCGGGCGCCGGAGGCCAGGTCATCAACCTGACAGCTTTCGATCCGACGGTCGCGAGAGTTCCGGCTACCGTCACGATCCCGCAAAACAGCACCAGCGCGACCGTCTCGGTGACGCCTCTGGCCTCCGGTTCCACCACGGTCTTCGCCACTGCATCCGGCTTCAGACCGGGCAGCGCAACGGTCAATGTAGGACAGGCAACGCTCGGGCTCTCGTTCAGCGCCAACTCGGTGGGCGTCTCGAAAACGGTGACGGGAACGGTGACCTTGAGCGCGACTGCCACCACTCCAGTCAGCGTGTCGCTCACTGCGGACAAGAGCGGAATCGTCTCGCTCCCGCCGAGCGTGACCATCAATGCCGGGTCGAGCATGGCGACGTTCACGATTACCGGCTCGGCCGCGGGACAGGTAACCGTGACTGCGGCTGCATCGGGCTACGGGAGTGAATCGGGAACTCTGACGGTACTGCCTCTTGGCGCCATCACCCTGCAATCGAATATCGTCGTCGGGGTCGGGCAATCCACGGCGCTCGGGGTCAGCCTCGTAACGCCGGCGCCCGTCGGCGGCGTCACAGTTACCCTGACGAGCAGCGACACATCCAGGCTGACGGTTTCTCACACCGTCTTTATTCCTCAGGGCGCAACCGCGCCGGACACGCCGGCCCAGGTGACCGGCGTGGCGATCGGAAGCGCGAACGTTTCCGCATCGGCCCCGGGTTTCTCGTCCGATTCGAAAGCCGTTCAGGTTTCGGCCAATCTCAGTTTTTCGCCGCAGAATCTGACTCTCGGAGCGGGGAGCACCCAAAGCGTCACCCTCGTTCTGTCCGGTAATGCGCCGGTCGGCGGACTGCCCGTTACTCTGGTCTCGGACAACACCGGCGCGGTGACGGTCGCGGCAAACGTGACCATCCCGCAGAACACGAACACCCTCAGCGTTCCACTCACCGCGGTCAATGCGGGAGCGGCAAATATCACCGCCTCGACCAGCGTGGCGGGCATCGCGAGCGGTACGGTCCACGTAACCGTCGTCTCCGGGGTCGCCATCACGACGACGTCATTGTCTTCCGGAGTTGTTGGCGTCCCGTACAGCGCCATGGTCGCGGCCGCGGGCGGCACGGCTCCTTATACCTTCTCCGCTACCGGGTTGCCGGCAGGTCTGAGTATCAGCGCGGGGGGACAGATTACCGGGACGCCCACCGCGGCGGCAACCGGTACAGTCGCGGTGACGGTAACGGACTCGAGCACTCCCTCGCATCTGACGTCCACAAGGAACCTGTCGATCGCGATCAGCCCGGCTCTCGTGCTGACGACGTCCTCACTCCCCGTCGGAACGGTGGGCGTCGCGTATTCCGCGGCCGTCGCGGCTAACGGCGGCGTCAGCCCTTATACTTTCAGCGCGACAGGCCTTCCCGCCGGTTTATCGATGAGTTCCACCGGGCAGATTACCGGAACTCCAACCGCGTCGGGAGTAAGTACAGTAGCGGTCACCGTCACGGATTCGAGTACTCCGTCTCATCTGACCGCGAGCGCAAATCTGTCGATCACGATCAATGGCGCACTCGCGATCACGACATCGTCCCTTTCGAACGGGGCTGTCGGACTTGCCTACACTGCTACGGTTTCCGCTTCGGGCGGCACGCAGCCCTATACGTTCTCAGCCACCGGTTTGCCTGCCGGCCTTTCGATGAGCGCCGGCGGACAGATCACCGGAACTCCGACGGCGGCAGGTTCGAACTCGGTGCATGTGACGGTCACGGATTCCAGCA
>DASZUZ010000768.1:0-5318 GCA_035547415.1 Bryobacteraceae bacterium
CGTGTAGTAGTCGCTGTCCACCCGTTTCACATACGCCTTGCGCTCCTTATAGTCGAAGCGTTCGACATGAAACTGCTTCGCCTCGTGAAGATAGATGGCTTTTTCGTGGAGTGTGGTGAGCGCCGCCGTGAACGAGACTTCGCCGATAATCTTCGATTCGCCGGTAATGTCGACCACGACGAAGTTGTCGCTCGAGACGGAGCGCAGGCTCACTGCGTCGGCGGGATAGCTGTCGGAAGTCCAGTGCCAGGCTTCGCCGGAACGGTGCAGCAGGCCGGATTCAGCGAGAAAGGCGCAAAGATCCGTCGGGTCGTGCGGTCCGAACCGCTCGCCCGTCCGGAGGGGCAGTTCGAAAGCCGCGCATTTCAGGTGGCTTAACAGGACTTCGAGGTTATCCGGATTCACGTAAGCGTGCTCCGGCGAACGCTCGAACATGTACTCGGGATGCTCTACGACGTACTGATCGACGGGCGCGCTCGATGCGACCATGATCGCGAGGGAACCCGTATTCCTTCGGCCGGCGCGGCCGGCGCGCTGCCACGTTGAGGCGATGGTGCCGGGATAGCCCGCCATGACGACGGCGTCGAGCGAACCGACGTCGATGCCGAGTTCGAGCGCATTGGTGGCGACGACGGCGCGGATCTCGCCCGAGCGAAGCCGCTTTTCGATTTCACGGCGTTCACGGGGCAGATAGCCGCCGCGATAGCCGCGAACGGATTCCGTGGGGATGCGGCCCTTATCGCACGCGTCTTTGAGATACGTCACGAGGATTTCGGTCGCAAGGCGGTTATTGGCGAAGACGAGCGTCTGCTGGCCATGGTCGAGCAGGTCCATTGCGATACGGCGGGATTCGCCGATGTAACTGCGCCGGATGCCCAACTGGCGATTGACGATGGGCGGGTTATAGCAGACGAACACCTTTTCTCCCGCGGGCGCGCCGTTCCGGTCGACGAGTTCGAACGGCGCTTCCATGAGAGATTCCGCCAGTTCTTTCGGATTCGCGATCGTCGCCGAGCACGCCACAAACTGCGGCTTCGAACCATAGAACTCGCAGAGACGGCGCAGTCTCCGCATGATGTTCGCGAGGTGACTGCCGTACACGCCGCGATAGTAATGCAGTTCATCGACGACGATGTAGCGGAGGTTCTCGAACAGCTTCGCCCATTTGGTGTGATGCGGCAGGATGCCGGTGTGCAGCATGTCGGGGTTGGTCAGCACCACGTTGGCGCGCTGCCGGATGGCGCGCCGGGCATCCTGCGGCGTGTCGCCGTCGTAGGTGAAGACGCACAGGTCCGATCCCATGTCTTCGACCAGGCTGTGCATTTCATCCAGCTGATCTTCCGAAAGCGCCTTGGTGGGGAACAGGTACATGACGCGACCACCCGGCTCCGCGAGCAACCGGTTCAGCACGGGCAGGTTGTAGCAGAGGGTCTTACCACTGGCGGTGGGCGTTACGATGACGACGTTTGCGCCCGCGGCGATCCGGCTGAAAGCCTCCGCCTGGTGGGTATACAGCTTCTCGATTCCCCGCCCCGCGAGAGCCTGACGAAGTTTTGGATGCACATGTTCCGGCCACTCGCCGTACTCCGCGGCGCGGGCCGGCGTTCGGCGGATAGCCCGAATGGGGCCGTCCTTATCGACAGCCATTCGTTCGAGCTTCTGCACGACGGGGATCAGTTCGCCTTTGCCGGGCGCGAGCAATTCCGGAAACATGTTTCGCCTTTTCTTTGCCCTAGTTTACTATCCGGAGCTTACCGTTTCGGCATTCGCCGATTTCCCCGCCGCGTTCGCCGATTCTCGCGTGAGGTTGGGGGTTAGCGGCCCGTAATATCGAATCGAGGCGCAATGACGAGGATTTACTACCCCGGACTTCTGACGGTCCCGATTCTGCTGCTTCTGATGACCGGTCTCTCGGTCATGGAGCGATTCGGTATGATCCAGATCGCACGGATGTGGAATTTCTGGCCAGTGACTCTGATCGCGACCGGGCTGGAGGAATTGTTCCTGTGGGCAACATCGAAAGGCCGATGAGAATGGGGGGACCCGCACGGTGCGGCTTCGGCGGCGGCATCGGCCCCGGGATGCTGTTCGGGGTCGCGCTGATTACTCTCGGCGCGCTGCTGTTCATCGATAACCTGCAGATCTTCCCGATCGAGATCGCTGGCGCGTTCTGGCCGCTGGTGCTCACATCGTGCGGCGCGGTCTGCTACGCCCGAAGCAGAAGCGTCGCCGTGAGAGTCTGGGCGGCAACCGCTGTCTTTGCAGGTATTCTGCTGATCCTCAGCGCGGTTCACGTGATTCACGTCACGATGGGCACACTGTGGCCGCTGGCGCTCATTGCCACCGGAATCGTGATGCTGATCTACCGGCTGCGATGGCGGGAGTTCACGAATCGTTTTTCGGTGGGGTCGAGCGCGGAGTCGAGGTCGAGCAGCGGCAGACTGCAGGAGTACGCGTTCTTCAGTTCGGTGAAGCGGAGAATCGAGACACCGAATTTCGAAGGCGGCGAGGTTTCGAGCGTGTTCGGAGGCATCGAGCTGGATCTGCGGTGGTCGGGCATCTCCACGCCTGACCGGCAGGCGGTGCTCGAAGCAAACAGCGTTTTCGGCGCGGTCGAGATGCGCATTCCCGAGACGTGGCGGGTGAGCCTGCAGGGCCAGGCAGTGTTCGGCGCGTATGAAGACAAAACAGTCCCACCGCGCCCGGAACCGGGCATCATACTGCCCACCCTGATCATTCGCGGAGGATCCGCGTTCGGAGCCGTGACGATCCGGAACTGATGCATCCGATTCTGCAGAACTGGCGACAATTCCTGGCCTGGGCGGGAGGGTGGATATTCCTCGGAACGGCATTCGGAGTGGTCGCGAGCATCGCCGGCCATCTTCCCGTCACGGCGGCGATTACGATCATCGCGCCCGTGGCGCTTGTGCTGTCATTCGTCTGCCTCTCGCCGTTTTATATCTGCCGCGCGATGCCCCTGCGGTCTTCGTCGCCGTGGAAACTGCTGCGGAATCATTTGCCCGCCGCCGTGATCGTCTCGGGCGCCATGATGCTGATCGCGCGCCTCAGCGCCATGACGTCCCCCGGATCGGGCCGGTGGCTGCAGTCTGCGGCTCCCGCGATGGCTCTGGTGTTGGCGATGCTGTATCTGCTCTCGGTCGCGCTCCACTATGCCTTTCTCGAGGTGGAAGCGTCGCGAACGGCGGAAATCCTGGCGCGCGAGGCGCAACTGAAGGCGCTGAAGGCGCAGGTCAATCCTCACTTTCTGTTCAACAGCCTGAACTCCATCAGCGCCCTGACAACACTGGATCCCGCAAAGGCACGGGAGATGTGCGTGCGGCTGGCGGACTTCCTGCGCCTGTCGCTGCAGCTGGGCGAGCGCGTCACGATTCCTTTCGCCGAGGAGCTGGCTTTGACGAACACCTATCTGGACGTGGAGCAGGTACGGTTCGGGGGCAAACTGAGATTAAGGCAGGACGTGGATGCGGCATGTTGCGATGTCGATATCCCGGCGCTGCTGATTCAGCCGCTGGTAGAGAATGCGGTAAAACACGGAATCGCCATGATGGCCGAAGGCGGCGAGATCCGAATCGCGAGCCACCGGGATCGGGACTGGATGCATTTCACGATCACGAATCCGTTCGATCCGGAGGCGCCGTCCACCGGACGCAACGGTCTGGGTCTGCGTAACATTCGCGAGCGGCTGGAATCCCGCTATGGCGACGCCGCGCGCATGGAAGTGAAGGTGGAGGAGTGTTTGTATCGGGTAGCCCTGACGCTGCCGGCGAGGATCCCGCGATGAAGATGCGGGTCGTGATGGCGGACGACGAGGAACTCGCGCGCCGGGTTCTGCGCGAGTATCTGTGCCTCGAGCCCGATGTCGAGATCGTCGCCGAGTGCGCGAACGGATTCGAGGCAGTGAAGGCGGTGCACGACCATAAGCCGGATGTCGTGTACCTGGACGTGCAGATGCCGAAGCTGGACGGATTCGAAGTGCTGGAACTGATCGATCCGGGATCGGCAGCCGTGGTGTTCGTAACGGCTTTCGACCGCTATGCGATGCGCGCGTTCGACGCGGCGGCGGTGGATTATCTGCTCAAGCCTTTCAGCGCGGAACGGTTTCGCGCCTCAATCGAACGCGTGCGCGGCCGATTGCGGGAGACCCGCCCGACGGAGATCCCGCAGGACTTGAAGCAGGCATCGCGTCCCCCGGGCGAGTATCTGGAGCGGATCGTCGTAAAAGACGGACCGAGCGTGCGCGTGATCCCGGCGGGCAAACTCGATTACGCCGAGGCGCAGGACGATTACACAGCGTTGCGCAGCGAAGGGAAAACGTGGCTGAAGCAGCAGACGATTTCCAGTCTGGAAGCGGCGCTCGACCCGCGGCGATTCATTCGGGTACACCGGTCCTATCTTGTCAATATCGAGCGCGTCGTCCGGATTGACGCGAATACGAAAGACACGTGGATTGCCGTACTGTCCGACGGATCGAGACTACCGGTGAGCCGGGGTGGATACGGACGGTTTCGTGAGCTGGTCGGGACTGAGTGAGCCCACGGTTGCGGGTCCGGAGGCCTGGCGATCCACTTCGATTCCGTCGCCGTATTTCGCGAGTCCCGGGATGGTCACGGGCAGTTTGCCGGCGATCGGAATTTCTCCGAAGAGCGCTTTGACAACGGAAACCTCGCTGTCCGGAACGCTGCTGTACGTGGTCAGATAGGCGTTCACGTCCGGAAAGGCCCGCAAGAGATACGGGTTGCCGAGCGAGACAAACGCCACGGGCTTTCGGGTCGCGACGAGTTTCTGAACAAGCTGAGGAAGGCCACCGCCCAGCGCCACGTTGCCCCGGTATGCCGCCACGGAAGCGAAGGCTGCAATCACGTACTGGCTTGCCTGCGAGGCGTGCTGCACGGCGGCATCGAGATCGGCATCCGACATGGTCTGGTCTACCTGAATCACGATCGCGTTCGCGGCGCGCCGCCTGAGTTCGAGCGCGAATGCCTGACCTTCGACGCCGGTGCGGCTCTCGGCCAGTATCACGAAGGCGGTAGAGGCGGGCGTCCTGAGCGGCACCAAAGCTCCGTCGTTCTTCACGAGAGTGACGGATTTATCGCTGATCTGCTGCGCGAGGCTCACGCTTTCGGGCGCGCTGACCACTTCGTGAATACGATTCAGATCCACCAGCCGCTTCGAAGCAAGACCGAGGCGCGCTTTGGCCTGGAGCAGACGCATGACGCTCTCGTTCAGCCGCTTCGGGGTGATGCGTCCGCTCCTGACGGCGGCGACAACAGCGTTGATGGCGGCTTCGGGGTCCGGCG